>DASXVO010000039.1 GCA_036504215.1 Vicinamibacterales bacterium
CGTGGAGACGATCCAGCGACGCGAGATGTGGACGCATTCGATCCTGGCCGTGAAGCCCCTGGCGTCGAGCGCCATCATGACGAACAACATGAGCGTGGCGTTCACGACATTCGCCCTCGGGATCACCGGCGGTCTCGGCACGATCTACATGATGGTGCTGAACGGCGTGATGATTGGCGTCATCGGGATGGCGTGCTGGCTGGCGGGGATGAGCGTGGCGCTCTGGAGCTTCGTGGCGCCGCACGGCGTCCTCGAACTCCCGGCGATCTTCATCGCCGGCGGTGCGGGGCTGCGGGTCGGCCTCGGCCTGCTGTTCCCGGGCACGTTGCCGCGTCGCGACTCGCTGGCCTCGGCCGGCACCGAAGCCGTGCGGCTGCTGGTCGGCGTCGTGCCAATCCTGATCCTCGCCGGCATCATCGAGGCCTTCATCTCGCCGACCGCCCTCGCGCCGTCGCTCAAGTTCCGAATGGCCGCCGCGCTGTTCGTCCTTCTGGTGTTCTACCTGTTCCGTCCGCTCGAATCACGGAGCTGACAAAGAACTCGCGGAGCGCGCAGAGTCGGACGGATCCATGTCCGGTTGTCGCTTGTCCGAGTGCCTTGGTGTCGAGGTCGCTGCAACGGATCCGTCCCTGCGTCCTCTGCGAGGTCTGTGCAGTTCTCCCTACAGCTGGTTGCGTGCCTTCACCGACAGGTAGGAATTCACCAGCGTGGGCGACAGGGTGGCGGAGTCGGCTTCGAGCGCCAGAAGGCCCCGGTCGCGGAGGCGCGCCAGGAGCAGGTCGCGGCGCTGCAGCACTTCCTGCGCGGCGGCCGCCTGGAACATCGCCGTCTCGTTCTCCGGATTGCGCGCGGCGAGCTCTCGCATGTCGGGCTGGCCGATGACGACGAAGAGGACGAGATGTCGAGGCATCATGCCCGAAGCCGCGTCGATGACTTCCGGCGTCATGGCCGTTTCGGCCAGGTCGGTCAGCCAGACGATTAGGCTGCGCCGCTTCTGGTCGCTGAGCAGGCGTCCGGCGGCCTGCAGATGATCGGCCTCGCCGGTTTCCTCCCGCACGGTGGCCAGTTCCGCCATCAGATTGCGCAGATGTGCGCTGCCGCGCGCGGCGGGTATCCGATTGCGGATTTCGCGGCCGTAGGCGAGCAGCCCGACGCGATCGCCAGACGCCAACGCGACCTGCGACAGGCCCAGCGCGGCGTTGACGGCGTAGTCGAGCTTGGTGAGATGGCCGACGCGGGCGCGCATCAGGCGGCCGGTGTCGATGACCAGCCAGACGGTCTGGCTGCGCTCGACCTGGTAGGTTCGCGTCACGAGCTTGCCGCGCCGCGCCGCCGCGGTCCAGCAGATGTCGCGGAACTCGTCTCCCTCGCGGTACTCGCGCAGGCTCTCGAACTCGCGGCCGGCCCCGCGCACCCGCATGTGGCGCTTCTCGAGCGCGATCTGCCGGCTTCTCACGAGATAGACCGACTGCCGCTTCGCCTCTTCGAGATTCGGATAGACCCTGACCATCTGCGGCAACGCCGCACGCAGCCAGCGTTCGGCGAGTCGGAGCGGGCCCTGGCAGCGCAGGAACGCATCCCCGATCGGAACGTCACCGCGCGCGGTCGGCCGGATCGAGTACGACGCCGACGCCTG
Organism: Vicinamibacterales bacterium; assembly: GCA_036504215.1. Lineage (NCBI taxonomy): Bacteria > Pseudomonadati > Acidobacteriota > Vicinamibacteria > Vicinamibacterales > Vicinamibacterales bacterium. The sequence continues at coordinate 1,637 of DASXVO010000039.1, forward strand.
GCCCCGCGGCCTCACGGTCATCGTGACGAGCGGCGGCGCTCCGCGCAGCATGCTCGGCACGGCGTCGACGATCCCGACATGGACGAGCGTGGCGGATCCGTTGCGCAGCACCAGTGTGACAAACGACTCGACGGACAGCGCAGCCGGGGCGATCCAGCGCCGTTCGACGACCAACGGGCGGGCACGGAAGACCTGCGCGAGGTCGATCGCCCACGCCAACAGGACCAGGGCGTCCCATGCGAGCATCGCCCAGATCAGACGCAGGTCGAAAAACGCGGGCAGCGACCAGAACAGACCGGCGCCGAGCAGCAGGAGCACGCGGCGGCCGAACGCCACCCCACACCACGTGTGTGGCCGCGCCTCCGCCTCCACCGCCGGCGCGATCAGCCGGTCGGACGCGGCGTTCACCGCGGGACCTCGACCGCGCGGATCACGTCCTGCAGCACCTGGTCCGGCGTGAGACCCTCGAGGTCGGCCTCGGGCTTGAGCACGATGCGGTGTCTCAGCACGGGCCCCGCCGCCGACTTCACGTCATCGGGGATCAGGTAGTCACGGCCGTCCATCGCCGCGATCGCCTTCGATACCGCCATCAGGCTGACGGCGGCGCGGGGGCTCGCGCCGAGCGACAGCGAGGGCCAGTCGCGCGTGCGCCGGACGATTTGCACGAGGTAGGTGAAGAGCGCTTCCTCCACCGTGACAGCGTGAACCTCCTTCCGGGCCTCCGCGAGAAGCGCCGGCTCGACGGCCGAGAGCGACATCTGATCGAGCAGGCGCGAATCGAACCCGGCCTGCACGTTGGCCAGCAACTGGACCTCCGCGGTCGCCTCGGGATACGGCACACGGATCTTCAGCAGGAAGCGATCGAGCTGCGCTTCCGGCAGCGGGTAGGTGCCCTCGAACTCCACGGGATTCTGTGTCGCAAACACGGTGAACGCCGCACCGAGCGGGTAGCGCGTGCCGTCGATCGTCACCTGCCGCTCTTCCATGCACTCGAGCAGCGCCGCCTGCGTACGGGGCGGCATCCGGTTCACCTCGTCCACGAGCAGCAGGTCGGTGAAGACCGGTCCCTGATGGAGCTGAAACGTGCTGGTGGCCAGGTTCAGGACGTTGGTGCCGACGATATCGGCCGGCATCAGGTCGGACGTGCACTGGATGCGCTGGAATTCCAGCTTCAGCAGGCGCGACAGCGTCTTGACCGCCAGCGTCTTCGCGATGCCAGGCACCCCTTCGACCAGCGCATGTCCCTGGCAGAGCAACGCCACGAGGCACTGGTCGCACAACTGCTCCTGCCCGACAACGACGCGAGACATCTGGGCCCGCACATGGTCAACGAGGACGGAAACGGAAGACATGAATACTCCCTTACGATGTTGGTGCTGAAGGTGCTGGAGGTGCTGCGGGTGCTACGGGTGCTGGTGCTGGGGGTGCCGGGGGTGCTGCGGGTGCTGCAGGTGCGCAGCCGGCAGCACCGCACCTGCAGCACCAGCAGCACCAGCAGCACCAGCAGCACCTGCAGCACCCGCAGCACCAGCAGCACTTGTAGCACCTTCAGCACCGCACCTGCGGCACGATCAGCACCTGTAGCACCTTCAGCACCTGTCCCCCCCCCCCGCCCTCCGTGCAGCCTGAGTCCCTCCGGCCAGCCGATAGAGCGCCTGCACCATCCGCAGCGCCTCTTTTGCGCCGAGGTTCGGGTTGTCGCGCGCCGCTTGGCAACGGCGGAGCGTCGGAGCGAACGAGTCGTCCTCGACGTGCCAGCGTTCGCGAAGCGCGCGTTCCAGATCTTCGACGGGTGTGTTGATGGCCATCCCGAGCCGCCGGCACAGCTGATAGCGAAAGCGCTGGTGGCAGATGTCCACTGCCACCGAGGCCGCGTTGGCGTGCTGGTACAGCCCCCCGAGCGTCTGCACGAACTCGAGCGGCGACAGCCGCACGTCGGCGAGTGGCGCCAGCACGGGACCGCTGCGCCTGGCGAAGGTCACGAGCACCGCCAGCGCCAGGATCGCGCCCTGCGCGCCGAGCCAGACGAGCGGCGTTCGAACGGCCGACCGGCCGGTCGATTCCTGGTAGCCGTGGAAGTACTCGTCCCACAGGATCTGCCGGCCCTCGCGCTCGCCGAGGCACGCCAGGAAGAACTCGAGGTTCGCGGTCTCGCGGAGGCCCGCGTTGGTGAGTGGCGTGGCCGACGCCCACCAGATGATCTCGCCCTTCCCCATGCCGTATCGCACGGCCACGATTCGCCGTTCCGCGGTGTAGAGCGGTGTCGCCGACGTCTGCTCGGCCCAGTAGGCGCGGGCGACGAGCGTAATCTCGCGGGCCGCGCGTGTCGGGCCGGCTGGTGACACGGCCGTGGCCTTCTCCCACGTGAGCACCCACGGGCGCGGCACGATGGACGCCTCGGGCAGGAAGGCTCCGGCCATCGGGCCGGTGGCCACCACGCGCCCCCCTGACTCGACGAAGAGACGAAGTCGGGCGGTATCCCGCTCGGTCGGTGCGCCCGTCGGCTCCGCGAGCACGAGCGTCGTCCTGCTCGGATCGGGCAGTTGCCGCAACTCGCGCTCCCACCGCGTGACGCGGTAGCCCATGTCCTGCAGCAGGAGGTATGCAGCCCTGGCACCCGCCGATGCCGTGGAATACGTCGTCGGCACCTCGCTCTTCACGCCCTGGCCGGGCGTGAGGAAGATGGCGCCCATGACGAGGGCCAGGAACACCAGGCCGACCATCAGCAGCGTCCGGCGGTCGCTGCGATTCAGCGCGGTCGACATCCGAGCTTCTCCAGACTCGAGATGGCGCGTTCGAACGTCCCGCCGTCCGCGGCCTGCCGTGCATACCAGGCTAGCTCGAACGTGCGGGTGAGCGCCGAGAGCGCGGGCCGATGCTCGTGGTCGACGGGAAGGAGGCGCAGGTATTCGCGCGGCGTGCGCGCCCGGTCCGGCGGCCAGACGCGCGTCGATTCGAGGAACGAGATGCCCGCCCAGTACGCCAGGCGAACGGCGTCACGCCAGCGGCCCTCATCGGCGGCAGCCCTGGCGTCGGCCAGCCAGAGACTCCACCCCCTGGCAGAGACGGGGAGCGCCTCCGGCAGGATCGACTCGACGCGGGCCGCCCGCCGGAAGCCTCGGTAGACCCAGACCGCCATGACGATCACGGCGACGACGGCCAGTCCGTAGACGACGACGCGTCCGATCGTCGGGATCGCGGACGATCCCATCATCCGTTCCAGCAGGCCGACGACCAAGCCGAGGGCCGCCTGCTTGAGGCGCTCGATCCACGTGGGGCCGTGGATCCCCGCGAACTCCGGCCGCGAGAGGATCTGCTCGAGCCGCGCGCGGACCGGCCGAGCGTCGGCGGGCGCCGCCTGGTAGGCATCGAGTTCGTCACGCAAACGGAGCATCCGCTCCCGGATCGCCAGGACCCGCCGAGCGCCGGGCCGCTGCTGCAGCTCGCGAAGGTCGCGACGCAGCGAGGCGGTCGAGATCTCGAACACCGTCGAGCCATCGCGGATCTGCCAGGTGTCCGGGAGGCTGGCGACGATCGCGGGCACCTCGGATGGGCGCTGTTCGACCCGGTCACACGCCGCCAGCACGCGATCGAGTTCGGCGCGGTAGGCGGCTGGCGACAGGGGTGCTCCGGCGCCCTGGGCGCCGACGGGTAACAGCAGCAAGACGACGAGCGGGCAGGCGCTCAGGGTGGCGTTCATGCGCCCGTGAACGGTGCCGGCGCGCCGTCGGCTGGCCGGCCGTCGATGGCTGACATCATCAACTCGAGGTCGAACGCTTCTTTCCGGACGCGTTCGTCGTAGTACAGCAGCGAGAACGCGATCGTCATGAGCGGTCCGACCAGGCACTGCGTGAGGAACGACCCGACGGCCGACGCCACCTGCACCCACGCGTTCACGGCCGTCATATCGCCGCCCGAGTAGAGGAATCCGATGATGCCGATCGGCACGTTGACGACCATCGAGACGATCCAGACGAGCACCACGAAGAGGACGTAGATGACCGCCACGCGGCCGCGGTCGCCTTTTGTCAGATCCGCGCTTCGGCTGGCGGCATCGAGCATGCTGCGCTCCTCGAGGACCGCGACGGGGATGGCCACGGCCCACATCAGCGACAGGATGATGCCGGGGACGATGAGCAGGATCAGGCCGAGGGCGACGCCCAGGCCGATCACGATCATCGTGATGGCCAGCGACACGATGCGCCCGCGGATGTGCGACAGCGCGTCCACGACCGTGACCGGGCGATCGAGGTAGACGTGCGAGACGGCCACGACGGTCGCTCCCTGCGATGCCGCGGTGACGGCCAGCATGGTCAGGAGAGTCACCGGCAGCCACAGCAGGGTGGCGCCGAGGTCCAGGGGACCGGCCGGCTTGGGCAGGATCGCGATGCCGACGAGCTGCACCGCAAGGATGACGAGGTGCGTGACCGCAATGATGCCGACAAACAGCGGGAAGTGGCTGCGGTAGAGCAGGAACGTCCGGTCGAGGAGTTCGCCGGTGCTGAGCGGGCGGAGGGCGGGTGTGGGCATTGGGGCGGATAGTAGCACAGAGAATAGGGTGTGCTATCCTCTGCGGCGACTGCGACGGTTCGACCGATTCCGCAAGGAGTTTCCATGCGTCATCAGCGTGTGTCACTGGCCTTCATCGTAGTGGCGGCGGCCGGCCTGGTCGTCATGCCGGGGACGGCGGCCAGGCAGCAGGACCAGAGTGTTCTCACCTGTCCCACCTGCGAGAGTTGCACGAGCGTACTGGTCGGGAAGGCGGCGTCGGTTGACGGGGCGACGATGACCTCGCACTCGTGCGACAGCACGACCGACCGCACCTGGATGAACATTGTCCCGAACCAGAAGCACAAGCCCGGTGAGATGGCGAAGGTGTACTACGAGCCCAAGCGCACGAAGGGGCCGGACGAGCCGGATCGCGTCGAGACGGGGGAGATCCCACAGGTGCCGGAGACGTACGCGTACTTGAACTCCGCCTACCCGATCATGAACGAGCACCAACTCGCCATCGGCGAGACGACGTTCGGCGGGAAGCGGCAGATGGTCAGCGACAAGGGGATCATCGACTGCCCGGAGTTGTATCGACTCGTGCTGGAGCGGGCGAAGACTGCGCGCGAGGCGATCCGGATCGCCGACGAGCTGACGAGGAAGTACGGCTACAACGACTACGGGGAGGCCTTCACATTCGCCGATACCAAAGAAGTCTGGATCTTCGAGATCGTCGGGCCGGGCCCGGGCAAAGTGGGCGCGGTGTGGGCGGCCGTTCGGATCCCTGACGATCACGTGTTCGTGTCGGCCAACGCGCCACGAATCCGCAAGCTCGACCTGAACGACAAGGACCACTACCTGGCCTCGGACAACATCCTCACGGTTGCCGAGGAGTTGGGTTTCTGGAGCCCGAAGAGCGGCGACGCGTTCGAGTTCTGCACGGTCTACGGGGCGCGGACGGCGATGGGGAGCCGCCGGCGCGAGTGGCGCGCGCTCAGCCGGATTGCTCCGTCGCTGAAACTCGATCCGAACTCGGAGAACTACCCGCTGTCGGTCAAGGCCGAGAAGAAGCTGTCGGTGAAGGACGTCCTCGACATCTTCCGGGACACCTACCAGGACACGCCATTCGACATGACGCGATCGCTCATCAAGGTGTCGAAGGACGGGAAGGTCGGGAAGAACCCAGTCGCCAATCCCTTCATGAGCAACGACTATCTCGAGATCTTCAACATCACCTCCGAGCGGACGATCGCGTGCAAGCGCGCGACCTATCTGCAGATCACGCAGTCGCGCGACTGGCTGCCGAATCCGGTCGGCGGCGTGGTGTGGCTGGGCTACGACAATCCGATGACGACGCCGCATACGCCGTTCTACATCGGGATTGCGCAGATGCCGGCGTCCTACATGGTCGATGGGCGCGAGCGCTTCCGCCGAGACTCGGCCTGGTGGGCCTATCGCCAGGTGAGCCAACTGGCGACGCTGCGCTGGCAGGATATGGTCAAGGACGTCCAGCAGGTCTGGGAGCCGATCGAGACGAAGGCGTTCGCGGATCAGGTCAAGGTCGAGGAAGAGGCCGTGCGTCTGTTGAAGCAGGATCCGCAGAAGGGGCGCGAGTACCTCACGAAGTACTCGCACGACATCGCCAACAACGCGGTGAACGCCTACTGGAAGCTGGCGGACGATCTCTGGACGAAGTACACGAACTACTTCCACTGATCACGGTTTCGACACTGAGGCTCGATTCCCCCTGTCCTTTGCGGCTGCCGGCCGACCGCGCGGACAGGGCTCTGCGTGCTCTGTGTCATTCGCAAGGGGAGATCCACATGCGCGGGATGACGTGGCTGGTGGCGATCGGTCTGGTCGTGGTGTTGTCAGGCCCGGCCGTCGCGCAGGAGGCCGGGTTCTCGGCGGCCGATTTCACCGCTCGCCGCGACAAGCTCATATCGCAGATAGGCGACGCGGTGGCCGTCGTCCCGCCTTCGAATGCCGACGTGTGGTATCTGAGCGGCATCGAGGGTCGCGAGGTCGGCCTCATCCTCGTGCCGCCCGGGGCCGCGCGCCGGGCCCCGAATCCCGAAGCCTGGAAGACCACCGCCTACCTGCCGGCGCGTTCGCCGCGCGCCGGCGTGTGGAACGACACGCTCACGTCGGTGGGGGACGACATCAAGGCGCAGACCGGCATCGACAACACGGCCCCGGTCTCACGCCTGCTCGCGGATGTCGCGAAGCTCGCCCTGATTGCCGACACCATCTACATTCCCTATCGAAGCGCTCCGGCGGGAGACGGCGAGCTGGCGGCCGATCTGAAATTCGTGGAGTCGGTGCGCCGCATGCTGCCCGAGGTCCGGATCAAGAACCTCGCGCCGCTCATCACCGACATGCGCTGGGCAAAGTCGGCCGCCGAGATCACGGTGATGAGAAGAGCCGAGGCGATCACCGCTGACGCGTTCATCGACGCGGCGAAGCGGGCGGCGCCCGGCATGTTCGAATACGAGATCGAGGCGGGCATCAACCACATCTTCCGCGCGCGCGGCTCTTCGCGACCGGCGTTTCTCATCATCGGATCCGGTCCGAACTCGTGCATCCTGCACCACATGTCGAACGATCGGCAGATGAGGCAGGACGAGTTGCTCCTGATCGACATCGGCACGGTCTACAAGCACACCGAGACCGACCTGACGAGGACGATCCCGGTGTCTGGCACGTTCACGCCAGAGCAGCGGAAGATTTACGACATCGTCCTCGAGGCGAACAAGAAGGCGATTGCGGCCGTGAAGCCGGGCATGACCCTGGCCGACGTGCACCGGGTCGCCTACGACGTGATCGACAAGGCCGGCTACGGGAAATACCTGATTCACGGCACCAACCACACGCTGAACGGCGGGTCGGAGCGGTTGCCCCATGGGTCGGGCCTGGTGCCCGATCGGACGACGCGACCTGGCTTCAGCAACGACAAGCCGATCGTGCCGGGCACGATGTTCACGATCGAGCCCGGAATCTACATCCCGGAAAAGAACCTCGGTATCCGCATCGAGGACGACGTCCTGGTCACCGACACCGGGTGCGAGGTGCTGACGGCCGGTGCGCCAAAGGAGATTGCGGAGATCGAAAAGCTGGTGAGGAGTGGAAAGCCTGGGGTGACGCGACACTAGACATCTTCCAGGTGTCAGAGCGTGACGAATGAAGCACGGTCTCGCGCCTCGCTTCCGCCCCTTGAAGATGTCGATGACGACGCCGGAGGCGTCGTCCAGAAACCACGTGGGCGAAGCGAGTTCGGCGGTGTGAGGCGACGCTTCGCTGGCCGGCCCCGCAGCCTTGTCACGCCGAAGCGGCGGGTCTAGAAATAGTCGTCCGACCGCTTCATCCTGCGCGCGACTGCGCGGCCGCGGGTCAGGCCCTCGCGCGAGAGTTCACGGAGCCGCGCCGTGGTGAGCTTGTCACCCTGCGTCGCCCACAGCAGCACCGCGCGCCCGATGGCCCACGTGCCACCGTACGCGACGGCCACCTTCGGCACGATGCCGATCACTGGAAGCAGACCGACCAACTGCCGCGCGATCTGCCGGAAGAGCAGGCCGCCGCCGAGCACCCCGATGATCTCGCCGATGAGATCCCGCGCTTGGCCCCGTTTGCCCGAAGCCAGTGCGATGCGGTAGCTCATCATCAACTGGTTCTTGGTCAGCACGATCACGTCGCCGATGTTGAGCGGGATGTTGAGCAGCGGGACCACCTCGGCCAGGCCGGTGCTGAACGCGTAGCCGGCATTGGTGCGGGCCGTTTCGTCGATCAGCGCGTCGACAATCTTCCGCCGCAGCAGCGGGAACTCGCGCGCGAGCGCCAGGCGCCGCTCGGGTTCGACGACGGTGAGGAGGGCGTCCACCGCATGTCCCACCCCCTGGGCGTCGAGGCGGTCCACCGCCACACGCGCGGCGCTGCCCTGGGTGTGCACCTTGCCAGGACGCTCGTCCGTGCCAACGGCGACCGTCACGAGCCTCACGCCCCGCTTCAGCCACATCTCGCGCGCGGTCCGCAATTCCGCCGACATGCCCGTGCCCCGCGCCAGGATGAAGACGATGTCGGGGCCGTCGACGACCGGAGCTTCCCGTTGCCCTCCGGGCGGACCGGCCAGCGAGGCATCGATGGCGGTGAGCCACATGATCGCTTCGGTCAGGCCCTCGGCCAGCAGGACCGCGAACATGTCGGCTTCCGCCGTCGTTTCGCCGACGATGAGCAGTCGGACCTGCCGGTCCGCTTCGCGGCGGATCGCATCGAGGTCCACTTCCTTGAGAATGCGCCACACGCGGGCGAGCGTCAGGGGACTGGTCATATTCAGATTCTACACGCCACGTGGTAGCCTGTAACGGCCCTCGAGGAGTCATACATCCATGCACCTTGCACGATTTCCCAGGCGACGTTATACCCAGGGTTGGACACCGCTCGAGCAGATGGAGCGTCTTTCGCAGCGGCTCGGCGGTCCAAACCTCTATATCAAGCGAGACGACCTGCTCGGCCTCGCCGGCGGCGGCAACAAGACGCGCAAGCTCGAATTCCTGGTAGCCGACGCGCTCGCGCATGGCGCCGACACGCTCGTGACCTGCGGCGCCGTCCAGTCGAACCACTGTCGGCTGACCCTGGCGGCCGCGGTCAAGGAAGGCCTGAAGTGCCGGCTGGTTCTCGAAGAGCGCGTGGCGAACAGCTACACCCCGGACGCGACCGGCAACAACTTCCTGTTCAGGCTGCTCGGCGTCGAAGCCATCACCGTCGTCAAGTCCGGCGTGGACCTCGCGGCTGAGATGCAGAAGGTGGCCGCCGAGGTGTCGGCGCTCGGGCGCAAGGCCTACATCATTCCCGGCGGCGGATCGAACCCGATTGGGGCGCTCGGCTACGTGGCGTGCGCCGAGGAGATTCTCGCCCAGACCTTCGAACTCGGGCTGCGACTCGATCACATCGTGTGCGCGAGCGGGAGCACCGGCACCCACGCAGGACTGCTGGCGGGCTTGGTCGGCAACAACAGCCACATTCCATTGACGGGCATCAACGTCCGCCGGACGCGCGAAGAGCAGGAGCCAAACGTCCACAAGCTCGCGCAGGAAGTCGCTGCCAAGCTGGGGATTCCGGGCGGCATTCCTCGCGAGGCGGTGACCGCGCTTGGAGACTGGGTTGGTCCAGGCTACTCGCTGCCGACGCCCGAGATGGTGGAGGCCGTGCGCATGGTGGCGCAGGTCGAGGGGATCCTGCTGGACCCGGTCTACACCGGCAAGACGATGGCCGGCTTGATCGGTCTCATCCGGCGGGGGACGTTCAAGGCGGGCGAGAACGTGCTGTTCGTGCACACCGGCGGGTCGCCGGCGCTGTATGCGTATCAGTCGGTGCTGGTGTAGCAGCAGGCGGTGTGGGGGCGGGTCTCACGCCTTCGCCGAACGGCTTCGGCGATGCGAGTCGGACCCGCCCGTGACGATCGGAGGCTCCATGCGCAGTGGTCTGACAGCGTTTGCGTTCGTCGTCGCCGCGGCGGTGGCGTTCGGCGTGTCCACCGCGGCCTTTGCACAGGCACAACAGGGGCAACAGGCGCAGCAGGGGCAACAGGCGCCGCCCGACAAGGAAAAGGACAAGGCTGCTCCGGCGGATCCGATCTCGGGCGACTGGGATGGTCTGGTGGACATGCCGGACGGAGCCATGGGATTCAGCCTGGCGCTGAAACTCGACAAGGACAAGCTCACCGGTGAGGTCGGCAGCAACCAGGGCGTGACCCCCATCAAGGAAGGCACCTGGGCCGACGGGAAGCTGACCATCAGCTTCATCTACGTTGACGGCCAGCCCGTGACGATGGCCGGAACGCTCAAGGACGACACGCTCAACGGGTCGCTCAGCTACGGCGGCGGCCAGATGGTGGCGAACTGGGGCGCGAAGAGGAAGACCAAGTAGGTTGAACGGGGTCCTTGGCTGCAGTACCATGGTCTGTTGCGGCAGCCACGAGATTGCCGCCAGTGGACCCTGTTCTCATGTCTGAGACTACCGCCGGCGCCAGCGCGGAACTCGTCATCCGCGGCGCCCGCACGCACAATCTCAAGAACATCGATCTCACCCTTCCGACCAACGCGCTGGTGATCATCACCGGCGTCAGCGGGTCAGGGAAATCCTCGCTCGCCTTCGACACGATCTACGCCGAAGGTCAGCGGCGCTACGTCGAGTCGCTGTCGGCGTACGCCCGGCAGTTCCTCGAACGGATGGAGAAGCCGGACGTTGACCAGATCGACGGCGTCTCGCCCGCGATTGCCATCCGGCAGAAGAACAGCATCCGCAACCCGCGCTCGACCGTCGGCACGACGACCGAAATCCACGACTATCTGCGCCTCCTCTATTCGCGGGTCGGCCGGACGTTCTGCCGGAACTGCGGGCAGGAGGTCATTCGCGAGAGCCCCGAGGTGGTCGCCCGGCGCCTGGCGACGCTTCCCGAGGGGACCCGGCTCATCATCGGGTTCGAGATGCCGGTCGTGGCCGCCCCGAAGGCCGGACCCGCGGAAGGCCCAGACACGCCCGAGACCTCCGACGAGGTCGCGGAGGCCGCCGCTGCCGACGCGGACCTCCTGAACGGTCGCGGCGGGCACGACCAGGCCGACCGAGACGGCAGCGGGGATGGCGGCGGGAATGGGCACGGGGCCAACGGCAACGGCACGAACGGCCAGAGCGCGGACCCGGTGACGGCAACACTCGAGGCCCTGCGCCGCCGGGGGTTCGGCCGACTGCTGATTGGCGGACGCGCCGCGGTGTCGTTCGACGATGTGGAGGTGGCGCTGCTCGAGGACCGGTCGACCCTGCACGTCGTCGTCGATCGGTTGCGGATCCAGCCCGACATGCTGACGCGTCTCACCGATTCGATCGAGACGGCGTACGGCGAAGGCGGCGGGGCGGCGTTCGCACTCGAGGTGCCGGAGACCGGTGGGCGCGAGGCGTCCTCCGGGCCGGGCGCCGGCACGCGGCACGTGTTCTCCGAGCGCTTCGAGTGCCGCGCGTGCGGCATCGCGTACGAGGACCCGCAGCCACGCCTCTTCTCGTTCAACAATCCGTTCGGCGCCTGTCCGACGTGCCACGGATTCGGCAACATCATCGAACTCGACATGGATCTCGTCGTGCCGGATCCGACGCGGTCGATCCAGGACAACGCCATCGAGCCGTGGAGCAAGCCCCACTACCGGACGAGCCTGGCAGAGCTGAAGCGGGCGGCACGACAGCACGACGTGCGCCTCAACGTTCCGTGGGCCGACCTCACACCGGAGGAGAAGCGGTTCGTCGTCGAAGGTGATGGCGCGGAGTACGAGGGCGTCCGCGGCTTCTTCGCGTGGCTGGAGCGGAAGAAATACAAGGTGCACGTCCGGGTGTTTCTGAGCCGTTACCGCGGCTACCAGACGTGTCCCGATTGTGGCGGGGCGCGGCTCCGGCGCGAGGCCCGCGACGTCCGCGTCGGCGGCCGGACGATCGACGAGGTCTGCCGTCTGACCGTCCGCGAGGCGCAACGCTTCTTCGGTGAGCTGCAACTCGGCGCGCGTGAAGCCACGATTGCCGAGAAGGTGCTGGCCGAGGTTCGCCGGCGCCTGTCCTTCCTCGGCGAGGTGGGCCTGGACTACCTGACGATCGACCGGCTGTCGTCGACGCTGTCCGGGGGGGAATCCCAGCGGATCAACCTCGCGACCTCCCTTGGCTCGGCGCTGGTCGGGACGCTCTACGTGCTCGACGAGCCGTCGATCGGCCTGCACCCGCGCGACAACCTGCGGTTGATCGAGATCCTCCGCCAGTTGCGCGACCAGGGCAACACGGTGCTGGTGGTCGAGCACGACGCGGACATGATTCGGGTGGCCGATCACATCGTCGATCTCGGGCTGGGTGCGGGCGAACAGGGAGGGAAGGTCGTCTACTCGGGGACGTTCGACGGCCTGCAGCACGAGCAGCGGTCGCTGACCGCCCGATACCTGCGGGGCGAGCTGTCGATTCCCCTGCCCCACGAGCGGCGTCGCGGGACGGGACAGCGGCTGCGAATCCTGGGCGCGAGCGAGCACAACCTGAAGAAGATCGACGTGACGATCCCGCTGAATACGCTGACGTGCGTCACCGGCGTGAGCGGGTCCGGGAAGTCCACGCTCGTCCACGACATCATCTACCCGGCGATCAAGCGGCTCAAGGGTGATTGGGAGAAGAAAGTCGGCTCACATCGCGGAGTGTCGGGGGCCGAAGCGATCACCGATGTCGTGCTGGTGGACCAGGCACCGATCGGCCGGACGCCGCGCTCGAACCCGGTGACCTATCTCAAGGCGTTCGACCCGATCCGCGAGCTGTTCGCGTCGACCAAGGACGCGCGCTCACGCGGCCTGACGGCCAGCCACTTCTCGTTCAACGTGCCCGGCGGCCGCTGCGAGACCTGCGAGGGCGAAGGGCAGATTCGCGTCGAGATGCAGTTCCTGGCGGACGTGTTCGTGCCGTGCGAGCAGTGCGACGGCAAGCGGTTCAAGCCGCAGGTACTCGACGTGCGCTACCGCGGCAAGAACGTGCACCAGGTGCTGGACCTGACGGTGCGCGAGGCGCTGACGTTCTTTGCCGGATCGGCAAAGGTCCTGCGACGGCTGCACGTGCTCGACGAGATTGGCCTCGGCTACCTGCGACTCGGCCAGCCCGCGACGACGCTCTCGGGCGGAGAGGCCCAGCGCATCAAGATTGCCGCGCACCTCGCGTCGCGCACGGGCGATCGGCTGCTCTACATCCTCGACGAGCCGACCACCGGCTTGCACTTCGACGACATCGCGAAGCTGCTCGCCGCCTTCCGCAAGCTGCTGCAGGCGGGCCACTCGTTGCTCGTCATCGAGCACAATCTCGATGTCATCAAGACCGCCGACCACGTGATCGACCTTGGGCCCGAGGGCGGCGAGGACGGCGGCTGGATCGTGGCCGTCGGCACGCCGGAGGAAGTGGCCGCCATCGACGCCTCCCACACCGGCCGCTACCTTCGGCCTCTCCTCAGCCGGGAGTGAAATCGGGAATGATAGGATGGTGCGGATGAGACGCGTCCTTCCGTTCCTCGTTGCCATCGCCTGCGCTGCCGGAGTTCACGCGCAGCAGCTGTCGTTCGAACAGGTCGTTGCACAACTCAAGGCACCGGAGGCTGCGGCTCGGATGGATGCCCTCAGGTTGCTCGAGGAGTCCGGTTATCCCGAGGCGGGCGGGCCCATTGCCGCGCTGCTGAAGGATCCGGACGAGCGCGTGATGCGGCGCGCCGTGTATGCGGAGCTCGGCCTGTACACCGGTTCGCGGATCGAGCCCAAGAAACGTGTCGCCATGGTGGTCGAGGTCCGCGATTCCCGGCCGGCCGCCCGCGCGTTCGACACCGGCGGCTGGTCGGCGCTTCCGATCGCACCCGTACCACCGGAGATCGTGTCGGGTCTGCTCGCCGCCGCACAGTCACCCGATGTCGCCTTCCGCCTCGAGGTGCTCTACGCGCTCGGCATCCTCGCGCAGGTGGACGGGACGCCGCCGCTCCCGAGCCACCGAGAGGTCGTGAACGCCATGGTGGAGGGCCTCGGCGACCCGGCTTCCGCCGTGCGGGCGACGACGGCACGGGTGGCGGGCCGCATCTTCCGCCGGTGCACCGCGCCGTGCGCAGGCATCGGGATCGAGCGCCTCGGCGACGCCCTCGTGCACGTGCTGAACGATTCGGAGGCCGGCGTTCGCGTGTCCGCGATGGAGGCTCTCGGCGACCTCCGGTGGGAGCGCGGTGTGCAGGCGCTGACGACCAGCTACGAGTACTACAAGAAGGGGAACGACGCGTTGGCGGCGCTCGCGACGCTCGCGCAGATCGGTCACCCGTCGTCGCTTCCATTGTTCCAGAGCGTGATGGCGCGGAACGACGACGACCTCCGACGCGAGGCCATCGAGGGGATCGGCCGGACAGGTGACACAACCGCCGTGGCGGCCCTCGAGCCACTGCTGGCGTCCGAACGGTCGGTTCCGCTGCAACTGGCCGTCGCGTTCGCCTTGCACCGTGCGGGCCGAGGCTCGCACATCGACGTGCTCGTTCAGGCGGTCGGCACGCGTGTGAACCGGTTGCAGGCGCAGGACTACCTCGTCGAACTCGGTCCTGCCGCCGCGGGTCCGGTCGCCGCCGCGCTGCAGTCCGAAACGCTGCACGCGGATTCGCCCGAGGCTCGGATCGCGCTGATCGAGGTGCTGAGCGCCGTCGGCGGCACGGCCCAGGTGCCGGCGATCGACATCCTGCGCAGCGACAAGAACGCCAGGCTGGCGAGCGTGGCGGAGCGGACGTCCCTCAGGCTCAAGGCGCGGCAGTAGCGGTGGCAATCCGGAGATCGTTCTACGATCGTCCCACGCTCGCCGTCGCGGCCGATCTGATCGGCAAGGTCCTCGTGCACCGCGCCCCGGAGGGGACGTCCTCCGGCGCCATCGTGGAGGCCGAGGCCTACATCGGCGAGAACGATCCGGCGTGCCACGCAGCCCCGGGTCCGACGGCCCGCAACCAGCCGCTCTACGGCCCACCGGGCCACGCCTACGTCTATCTCAACTACGGCATTCACTTCCTCTTCAACGTGGTGACCGAGGGCGACGGACGACCAGCGGCAGTCCTGGTCCGAGCGCTCCAGCCGATCGACGGCCTCGATCTGATGCAGCGGCGGCGGGCGCCCGACCGGCGCGGCGCGGTGATTCCGCACGACGAATTGTGTCGCGGGCCGGGCAACGTTGCCCGTGCGATGGGCATCACGCTCGCGCACAACAGAACGGACCTGTGCGGGCGGACGATCTATCTCGAGGATCGCGGGCTCGTCGTCGAAGAGATCGCGTGGGGCCCGAGGATCGGCATCAGCGTGGGGATCGACCGGCCGTGGCGCTGCTACGTTCCGAGTCATCCTGCCGTGTCGGGGCGGAAGTGAGCGTGAGCCAGTCCTTGAGTCTGCCGGCCAGCCGCAGCCGCGTGTCCCGGCAGGCGTCGATTCTCTCCAGCGTCAACTGAAGCGAACGCGATCCCTGCGACATCGCACCGAAGAACTTCTGCACCCTGTCGCGAGACTCCGAATCACAGAACGAGCCGGCGGCCGGTGCGATGACAGACAGGGCCGACCCCTGGCCCGCCTTCCGCGCCACCTCTGCCCAGCGAGAGGTGACGAAGCTCCAGGTGGCGTTTCTCGCGGAGGGGTTTTCCAGCGCGACG
The DNA here is from genome assembly GCA_036504215.1 of Vicinamibacterales bacterium. Taxonomy (NCBI): domain Bacteria; kingdom Pseudomonadati; phylum Acidobacteriota; class Vicinamibacteria; order Vicinamibacterales; species Vicinamibacterales bacterium. The sequence continues at coordinate 17,331 of DASXVO010000039.1, forward strand.
GCCAGCAAGGGAGCCACGTCCTGCCCGCGGACCTCATCCGACAGCGTGGACGCGAGCAGTCGTCCGACCAGTGTCGGATCCTGCCCACGAGCCAGCGCGAGTCGCATGGCCGTCTGGATGGCGGGCGGCGCCGTGTTGGCCGCGTCCTGCACGCGCGCGAAGAGGTCGGCGCCCTCGCCCGACGCCGCCAGCCTGATGACGACCTCCAGCAGCGATGGGTCGAGGCGAAGGCTGCCGTCCAGATGCGCTGTGAGCATCTGCCTGGCCTTGGTCGCCACCTCCGGGTCCCGGCCGATCTCACCGACGATGCCCAGCACGACCGCACGCAGCCGAAGTCGGTCGCCGGAATCGTCGGCCGCAGGCGACCAGCCGAGTGACGCGAGCACCGGGGCGAATGTCGTGCGCACCCACCCCTCGAACATCGCGCGATCGTTGTCGGCCACGACCCTGTCGTGCAGGAACGCCAGGCCATCGGCAGCTTCCTCGAGAACCTCCGGAGTCGCATCGCCAGCCAGCGCGCCCACCAGCCCGAGATAGTCGCCCGGCCCGTGGGTTCCGGCGCGCGCCAGCGCCCACTCGTCGTCGATCAGCCGAAGCCGCTCGGCCGGCGTGAGCCGCTCACGGGCCACCGCGGCCAGCCGTGACACGACTCCGGCGGTGTACGACACGCGGTAGTAGCCGCGGGCGCCAGCATTCGCGAAGATGAGTGGTGCGCAGCCGGGGATGGTGGCGGTCTGTCGCGCGGCGGACAGGAGGAGCGGGGTCGTACTCGTGCTGGCGGAGCGATCGTCGATTGACCGCAGTCCGATGGGAATCTGCCAGCCTCCCCCCGCGACCGGCCGACTCGGCGCCTCCACCGCAAACCGACGCTGAGCCAGATCGACGACCGTTCGGTCGGTGCCGTCGCACCCGCTGGCCACCGAGACCACCGGCACGCCGCTCTGGTCGATGAACCGGGCCATCACCCGATCGGCAGGCCGGCCCGACGTGCGCGCCAGCTCGTTCCAGAAATCCTCGGATGTCGCGCTCCCGTAGGCGTGCGCACGCAGGTAGGCGTTGACGCCGGCGCGGAACGCGTCGGCGCCGACGTCGCTCTCGACCATGCGCAGGATGGCTCCGGCCTTCGAGTAGGCAAACGCGTCGAATGCCTCGTCGATCTCGGCGGGGGTCGTGAGCGTCGTCCGGATCGCCCGGGCCGACCGGAGCGTGTCGAGATCCATCACCCGGCCGGTCTCCGCGATGTCGGCCAGCTCCGCGTGCCACTGCGGTTTCCACGCCACAAGTGGCTTCGAGGCCATCCAGGTGGCAAATCCCTCGTTCAGCCACAGGTCGTCCCACCAGCGCATCGTCACCAGGTCACCGAACCACTGGTGCGCAATCTCGTGCGCGATGACAGACGCCACCGTGACCTGATTGGCCTGTGTGGCGGTCGCTTCGTCCAGGAGGAGATCCTGCTCGCGGAAGAAGATGGCGCCGGTGTTCTCCATGGCGCCCGCATCGAAGTCGGGAACGGCCACGAGGTCCAGCTTGCGGAACGGATAGCGGATCGAGAAGTAGTGATTGTAGAAGCGCAGGACGTTCTCGGCGGCGTCGAGCGCGAACCGTCCGAGCTGCCGGCGGTCGGGTGTGGTGCACACTCGAATGGGGATCGAATCGGCACCTCCCTCGACGCACGCGAAGTCGCCGACGGCCAGCGCAGCCAGGTACGACGGCATCTTCTGCGTCGTGCTGAACTTGAGTGTGTGCTTGCCGGCCTTCGGCCCCGGCGTGTCGGAGAGCAGTGGGCCGTTCGAGATGGCCGTGTCGTGTTCATCCACCACCGCGGCGATGGTGAAGCTCGCCTTGACGGCCGGTTCGTCGAAGCAGGGAAACGCGCGCCGCGCGTCGGTGGCCTCGAACTGGGTGATGGCGTACTTCTTCCCGTTCGCGCGGCTCAGGTAGAAGCCTCGCAACTCCGAGTTGAGGCGGCCGCCGTAGCGGAGTTGCAGCTTGATCGTTCCCTGCGACAGCTTCCTGGGCGTCGTGAACGTCACCGTTTGGTGAGGCGGATCGGTCGAGACCGTGGGCGTCAGCGTCCGGTCGTAGGGCAACAACACGATCGCGTCGTAGACCTCGAGGTCGACCGCGTTCAGGACAATCTTGTTCGTCGCCTTGTCCACGCGGAGGTCGATCGTCAGATCGCCATCGAAGCTGGTCGTCGTGAAGTCGGGAGCGAGGGTGAGTTGATAGTGGAGGGGAATGACGTCGAGGGGCAGGCGCTCGGCGACGGCCGCCGTCGCGATGAGACAGCAGGCCGCGAACGACACGACGGTGCCCAGTTGACGGAGGATAGACATCTACCGCGTCCGGGGGGCGCTTCGCCCGACCACCGGCACCTTGATCTGCATCTTGCGGCCTTCCCGCAGGATGTCGATCGTCGCCGTGCTGCCGATCTTGGTATCCGACAGCGAGCGCCGGAACCGTGCATCGTCTTCGACGGCCTGGCCGTTGAAGCCGACGACGACGTCGCCCGGCCGCAGGCCGGCCTGGAAGGCCGATGACGCGCGCGCCATCTGGGTGATCAACGCCCCGCGGACGTTGGGTACGCCCAGTTGCTCGGCCCACTCGGGCGTGAGCGCCTCGATGCGCAGTGCGCCGATCGACCCGCGCCGCACTTCGCCGAATCTGATCAGATCGTCCGCGACGCGTCGCGCGAGGTTGCTCGGCACCGCGAACCCGACGCCCTGGTAGCCGCCGCTCTGGCTGAGAATCGCCGTGTTGATCCCGACGACCTCGCCTCGTGCGTCGAGCAGCGCGCCGCCGGAATTACCCGGATTGATTGCCGCGTCGGTCTGGATGAAGTCCTCGTAGTCCGCGACCCCGACTCCCATCCGGCCGGTCGCGCTGACGATCCCGAGCGTCACCGTCTGGTTCAGCTGGAACGGGCTGCCGATCGCCAGGACCCATTGACCGACCTTCAACCTGCTCGAATCGGCCCACGGTACGACGGGGAGGCCGGTGGCGTTGATGCGGACGACGGCGATGTCGGTCGTCGGATCACGACCGACAATTTGTCCCTTCACTTCGCGCTTGTCCGGCAACACCGCCGTGATCTGCCGGACGTTCCCGCTGACGACGTGATTGTTCGTGACGACGTAGCCGTCGGCGGAGATGATGACGCCCGACCCGAGGCTCTGCTGCGGCCGGTTGCGCCCGCCGAACCAGTCCTCGTCCTCGCCCAGGAACTGGCTGAAGAACGGGTCGTTGGCAAACGGGGACGTCGAGCGGACGATGCTCTCGGCCGAGATGTTGACGACCCCGCTGACACCCCGGGCGGCGATCCCGCTGAAGTCAGGCAACCCCGACGGAGCGAGCGCGTTCGGCTGCGTCGTGGCGGCCGCGCGCGTGGCTGCCTGCGGTGCCGCAGTGGAGTCGGTGGTCTGGTGGAAGCGTCCGGTGACGACAAGGCCGGCAGCGAAGCCGGCGAGGACGAACATCAGGCCGAAGAACAGATTTCGGTGCATGTGGAGAACCTATCGGGCTGACACGGGTGCCCGCACAGATAGCGTAGCAACAGAACGCGAAATGAAGAATCGAAAACGAGACACGGACGAAACCGACGACGGCGGGCGGGCCGATGTGAAGTCGCGAAACCCGAGCACGAACAGCGGACAGCTGAGAAAGAGCGACGAAGGCGGGGCTACTGGACGTCGATCCGGCGGAGATCGAACAGTTTGGGGACGGTGATCGTCAGGATTCCGTTGTCGAGGTCGGCGCTGATGCTCGCGACGTTCACGGCGTGCGGAAGGACGAACGTGCGGGCGAACCGGCCGTGCCCCCGCTCGACGCGTTCGAAGCGGGGCGACGGGATGTCGCGCGCCGGCCGTTCTCCGCGCAACGTCAGCTTGCCGTCCTGAAATTGAATCTGGATGTCGTCGCGTGAGAGTCCCGCCACCTCGGCGGTGACGACGTAGCCTTCGGGGGTTTCGTACAAATCGACGGGCGGCATCCATCCGGGTTCGTCGGCGCCGGCGAGACGGTTGATGCGCTCGTGCAGCGCCAGCAGGTCCTGGAGCGGATCCCAGCGTGTGAAGGCCACAGCCCATCGTAGCATACGCGCCGGGTGGGGGCAGCAGGCGGCCGCCGCGGCGTTGGCAGCGGGTGGGCGGGTCGGCGGCTCACGCGGCCGGCTGTGCTACACTTACTAACTTCGACTCTTGCGACTTCTTGAAGGCGTGGCGCAATGAGTCGCGGGTAAGGCCTGCCGTTGGAGCTCCCGCCAGGACCCGAAGTCCCCAGTGACCGACACGCCAGGTGGTGACATGCAAGCGACAAGACTCCGTAAGGGAATGTTGATCAAGATGGGCGCGGATCTGATGCGCGTCATCGAATTGCAGCACGTGACGCCCGGCAACTTGCGCGGCTTCGTCCGCGTGAAACTGCGGAACATCCGGACGACCGCGCTGGCGGATCAGAAGCTGCGGTCGGAAGACGAAGTCGAGCGCGCGACGCTCGACGAGAAGTCGATGCAGTACCTCTACCACGACGGCTCGGCGTACCACTTCATGGACACCGACACGTACGAGCAGATCCAGCTGACCGACGAGGTCCTTGGGGATGCCGTGGGCTATCTCGTGTCGGAAGCCGTGATCAAGATGGAGTTCTACGGCAGCGAGCCGGTCGGCATCGAACTCCCGCAGACCGTGGATCTGAAGGTGGTGGAGACGGCGCCCGCGATCAAGGGGGCGACGGCGAGCGCACAGCTCAAGCCGGCCAAGCTCGAAACCGGTCTGGTCGTGCAGGTGCCTCCGTTTGTCAACGAGGGCGAGAAGATACGCGTCGTGACGGAGACGGGCGAGTATCAGTCGCGAGCCTAGGCTCGGGGCTCAGGACTCGGGGGGAGCACGCGAGTGGACGTTCCACGCACACAACAAGCCGGCTGGATCGAGGTGATCACCGGCAGCATGTTCAGCGGCAAGAGCGAAGAATTGATCCGGCGGCTTCGCCGCGCGCAGATCGCGCGCCAGAAGGTACAGATCTTCAAGCCCACCTTCGATAATCGGTACAGCGAGCACCACATCGTGTCGCACAGCGACATGCGGATTGCGTCGGAAGCCGTCGCGAATTCCCGCGGGCTGATTGCCGAGGTCGATGACGACACGGAGGTCGTCGGGATCGACGAGGGACAGTTCTTCGACGCAGACCTGCCGGCGGTGTGCAACGAGCTGGCGAACAAGGGCAAGCGGGTGATCGTCGCTGGGCTCGACCAGGACTACCTCGGCAAGCCCTTCGAGCCGATGCCGCAACTGCTTGCGATTGCCGAGTACATCACCAAGACGCTGGCCATCTGCATGGTGTGCGGCAGTCCGGCCAATCACACGCAGCGCCTCGTGGCGAGTCAGGACCGTGTCCTGCTGGGCGCACAGGGGACCTACGAGGCCCGGTGCCGCCGCTGCTTCGACCCGTCTCTCGCCTCGGTCTCCGAGCCCGTCTGAGGTCGGCCGGCCCATGGCTCGGCTGCTGCTGCTCTTCGGCCTCGGCTTCCTGATCGCTGACGTGCGCGCGCTCGTCGAGCAGGTGCGCTACTGGCAGCGTCGGCGCACCGCGCTGCTCACGTGGCCCGCGGCGCGCCCGCCGTTCTTCGTGCTGCAGGTCGGCATCGGCGTCGCGATCGGCGTGCTGTTCGTCTTCAACCTGCTCTTCCGCCCGGCCGCCGCCGAGCAGCTCTTCGGCGAGGGCATGATGCTCCTCTACTACGGCTACGTCGTCCCGATGTCCACGCGGATCGAACGCGGCTTCTACCGCGACGGCGTCTGGACCGACCGGCGGTTCATTCGGTACGGTCGAATCGGTGCCGTCACCTGGCGCGAAGGCCGGGATCCCGTGCTGCTACTGGCCGCGCGCACGGATCCGACGGCGGCCTTGATGGTCGTGCCGAGCCGTTTCTACGGCGCCGTCCGCCGGATTCTGCGCGATCTCATCGGCACGGGTGTCCTGAAGCTTGCAGATACCGGTCTGCATCTCGGTCTCAAGGATTACCGGGAAGACGTGTAGCGGCGGGTCAGTGCCCCAGCAGCCAGCCGATCAATCCGGGGCCGCTGGTCATCGGGTCACCGATCCAGGCGGGCGGGGTCAGCCAGGTGAACGCGAGGATGGCGATGACCCACAGGTCGTACTGCCAGGTGGCGCGCTCGTCGGTCCAGAAGAACGCGCGCCAGAAGACCAGCGCCGGCAGCGACTTCTTGCTCTCCCTCACCCCGTTCAACTCGCGCCACGTGAAGTAGATTCGATCCGCCACGGTGACGATGGACAGGATCAGGATGACCCACAGGACCGCGGCCATCCGGTTCGTGAAGGCGCCGATCATGAACAGCACGATCCGCTCGGGCCGTTCCATGAATCCCACCTTGCACTTCTCGATGATCGACTCGGCGCGGGCCCGTGTGTAGCTGGTCATCACCGAGAACATCATCGCCAGTGCGGCGATGATGACGTAGTCGGCGCGCCCTGCCTTCGTATACAGATAGACGAGACCGATGTACAGGGTGATGTCCGAGAAGCGATCCATCACCGAGTCCCAGAAGGCGCCGAACAGCGTCTCGCGGTCGCGCGCCCGGGCGACCTTGCCGTCGATGAAGTCGAAGATGTTGGCGGCCAGCATCACGAAACCGGCCGTACGGAACGCCTTGACGCCCAACAGCCAGGCGGCCGTGATGTTGACGACGACGCCGGTGAACGTCAGGACGTTTGGCGAGATCCGTAGCGCGACACACGTCGCGATGATCGCGCGGAGCGGCCAGTTGCAGACCTTTCCGATAGCGCCCGTAAACGTCATCAGCGGTTCAGGCTCCATCGCCGGCACTACCCGGCGCCCACGCGGCCGCGGCTATAATCGAAGACCGGCCGACCGTGCGAAAAACGCAACATAGTAGTCCATGCCCATCTGTGATCTCAAGAGCCGGATCGATCGATTGCCCGAACAGCCGGGTGTCTACCTGTACGCAAATGCTGCTGGGGAAACGATTTACGTCGGCAAGGCACGTTCTCTTCGGGATCGTGTTCGCAGCTACCTCGGGGCCTATGGCACCAGCCCGAAGACCGATGCCCTGCTCGACGAGGCGGACGGGCTGGAGTTCATCGTCACCGACTCGGTGGTCGAGGCGCTGGCGCTCGAGAACAATCTCATCAAGCAGCGGATGCCCAAATACAACATCCTGCTGCGCGACGACAAGAACTACCCCTACCTCCGGCTGACGACGACCGAACCGTTCCCGCGGGTGCTGGTTGCGCGAAGTGTCGAGCGCGACGGGGCGGTCTACGCCGGACCGTTCATGCCGGCGAGCCTCGCGCGCCGGGCGATGTCGCTCAGCCACCGGCTGTTTGGTATCCGCTCGTGCAACGAGGAAATCAACGGGCGGCGCGGCCGGCCGTGCCTCGAATACGACATCAAGCGATGCCTGGCGCCGTGCGTCGGATCGCTGTGCACCGAGGACCGGTACGCCCGTGCAGTGGAGGACACGCGGCTGTTTCTCGAGGGCCGGACCGACGAGTTGCTGGAGGAACTGAGGAGCCGAATGGCGGCCGCCGCGGCGGATGAGCGCTTCGAGCAGGCGGCGCAGTTGCGCGACGCCGCGCGAACGGTCCAGACGCTGCGCGACCGCCAGCAGAAGATGGCGTCGGTCGAACTCGGCGACCGCGACGCGTTCGGTGTGAAGATCGGCCCCGCCGGCGCGGCCATCCAGGTCTTCCAGGTCCGCCACGGCCGCGTCGTCGAACGCGTGGGCCTGTTCGCGGAATTGGGGTCGGGACCATTTTCCGAAATGGGTTCCGGGACTGTCGGCGCGACCGATACCCTGCAGGCGACTCTGCCTCAGTTCTATCTGGATCGCGAGGCGCCGCCGGAGATCCACCTCCCCGTTGAACTGCCCGAGGCCGAGGCGACCGAGGCCTGGTTGTCGGCGCGGGCGGGCCGTCGGGTGCGGCTGGTCGTGCCGAAGCGGGGCGAGAAACGCGGTCTGCTCGACCTCGCCGCCCGCAATGCGGCGATCGCGTACGAGTCGCGCCACAATCAGGGACAGGCGGCCCACTACGACGGGCTCGACACGCTTCGCGTCGTCCTCGGCCTGCCCGGCGTACCGCTCCGCATCGAGTGTTTCGACATTTCCACCATCCAGGGAAGCGAGACGGTGGCGTCGATGGTGGTGTGCGAAGACGGGAGGATGAAGCGGGGAGACTACCGGAAGTTCCGGATCAAGTCCGGACTGAAGACCGGCCGCTACCTCGACGACTTCGCAGCCATGAACCAGGTGGTGATGCGACGGTACCAGCGTGTCCTGGAGGCGGGCGGGCCGTTCCCCGATCTGATTCTGATCGACGGCGGCAAGGGGCAGCTGTCGGCCGCGTACGCGGCGCTCGAGGAACTTGGCCTCGCGAATCTCGTAGCCGTCGGCCTCGCCAAGAAGGAGGAACTCGTCTTCACGCGCGACCGCGACGAACCGCTGGCCCTCCCGCGGGCGGATGCCGCGCTGCTGCTCCTCCAGCAGATTCGCGACGAAGCTCACCGTTTTGCGGTGACGTTCCACCGACAGGCCCGCCGGATCAGGGACCTCACGTCCGAACTCGACGGCGTCCCCGGCGTCGGGCCTCGCCGGCGGCGGGCGCTGCTCACGGCGTTCGGCAGCGTGGCCGGCCTGCGACGCGCCAGCCGCGAGGAGTTGACGGCCATCGTCGGCCCGAAGGTCGCCGACACGGTACTCGCCTATTTCGCCGCCCTTGGCCGGTCGGGTTGATGTCGCCGGTGTCTTTGACAGCCCACGGAACCCGGTGTTAGCCTGATTAGCTCTCGGCTCAACACGTGGACATCAACTTCGGTCAGGTCTTCATTTCGTTTCTCGTGCTGGTGTTTTCGCTGACGGTCCATGAATCGGCCCACGCGTGGGCCGCAGACCGCCTCGGCGATCCCACCGCCCGTCTGCTCGGACGCGTGTCCCTGAACCCGCTGGTTCACGCCGATCCGATCGGCACGCTCCTCTTCCCCCTGGTCGGCCTCGTCACCGGGGCGCCGCTCATCGGATGGGCAAAGCCGGTACCGGTGGCCACGTGGCGGTTCGACCATCCGCGGCGCGCGTATCTCCTGGTCGCGGCGGCCGGTCCAATCAGCAACCTGCTGCTGGCGTTCATCGCGGCCGCGGTCATCCATGTTCCGCTGCCACTCGCCCCTGGGAGTTCAACGAGCGCGGTCATCATCCCCATGTGGAAGATGGTGGCGGTCGCGCTCCAGGTCAACCTGCTCCTGGCGATCTTCAACATGCTGCCGATTCCGCCGCTCGACGGAAGTTCGGTGCTCGCGGGTGTGTTGCCCGAGCGCCTGGCCGCACAGTTCGATCGCCTTCGCCCGTACGGATTCGTCCTGCTCTACGCGCTGCTGCTATCGGGTGGCTTCAGCATCGTGGTCGGCCGGCCGTACCATCACCTGCTATCGTGGCTACTGTGAAACCTCGCGTTGTTTCGGGCATGCGCCCGACCGGCAGACTCCATCTCGGCCATCTGGTTGGCGCGCTCAGGAACTGGGCGACGCTCCAGGATCAGTACGAGTGCTTCTACTTCGTGGCGGACTGGCACGCGTTGACCAGCGAGTACGCCGACACGGCCTCGCTGACCGAGAACGCGTACGACAACGCCGCGGACTGGATTGCGGCCGGCATCGACCCGGAGCGATCCACGCTGTTCGTGCAGTCGCTCGTGCCCGAGCACGCCGAGTTGTTCCTCTTACTGTCGATGGTGGTGCCGATTCCGTGGCTCGAGCGCGTGCCGACCTACAAGGAGCAGCGCGAGCAGTTGTCCGAGAAGGATCTCTCGACAATTGGGTTCCTGGCTTATCCGCTGCTGCAAACGGCTGACGTCGCGATGTACGACGCGAAATTCGTCCCGGTGGGCGAGGACCAGGTGCCGCATCTCGAGCTGTCCCGCGAGGTGGTTCGCCGTTTCAACAACTTCTACGGCGAGAAGATCGGCGTACGCGACGGCGAGACCACGGGGAAGGACGTCCTCGTCGAGCCGCAGCCGCTGCTCACCTCGTTCGCGCGCCTGCCCGGCCTCGACAACCGCAAGATGAGCAAGAGCTACGGTAACGCGATCGACCTGACCGACGATGCCGAGGCCGTGCGCAAGAAGGTGATGAGCATGTATACCGACCCGAAACGGATTCGGGCGGACATCCCTGGCACGGTCGAAGGCAATCCCGTCTTCCTCTACCACGATGCCTTCAACAGCAACGTCGAGGAGGTCGAGGATCTGAAGTCGCGCTACCGGCTCGGCAAGGTGGGCGACGTCGAGGTGAAGAAGAAGCTGGTGGCCGCCCTGAACGGTGTCCTCGAGCCGATGCGGGCGCGGCGCGTCGAAGTCCTGTCGAAGCCCGGCCGCATTCGCGAGATCCTCTTCGAGGGCTCCGCCCGCGCACGTCTGGTCGCGAAAGAGACGATGGAGCGGGTCAGGGAAGCCGTGCGGGTCAGGTACTAAACTCGTCAAGGTGCGAGCAGGAATGGAACCTCCGGTCGAGGAATTCGAGTCGTCGCTCGACAGTTATTCGGTGAAGCTCGATCAGTTCGAGGGGCCTCTCGATCTCCTCATCCACCTCATCAAGCGGAATGAGGTGAACATCTATGACATCCCGATCGCGCTCATCACCAACCAGTACCTCGGGTACCTGGAGCTGATGCAGGATCTGGACCTGGATGTGGCGGGCGAATTCCTCGTGATGGCGGCCACGCTCATCCACATCAAGTCGCGGATGCTGCTGCCGCGGCCGGATCCGTCGCAGGAAGATCCCGAGGAGGACCCCCGAGAGGCGCTGGTCCGGCGCCTGCTCGAGCACCAGCGCTATCGGCAGGCGGCAGAACTGCTGCACGAACGCGAGACGCTGCGCGACGCGCAGTGGCAGCGACCCGACGGCCGCGTCGCGCCGATAGCCGGCGAGGAATACGAACCGGAACTCGAGGTCGACCTGTTCAGCCTGATGGCCGCGTTCCGCGCGGTGATCGAGCGGGCCAAGCACCGACCGAAGGTCGTTCTGCCGGTCGAGCAGATCCCGATCGAGACCCGGATCGAACAGTTGCTCGCGCGGCTGTCGGAAACCGAGGCGTGCGGATTCGAGGATCTGTTCGACGACGTGCAGTCGAAGGGCGACATGATCGTGACCTTCCTCGCGCTGCTCGAGATGATTCGAATGAAGGTCGTGCGCGTGTTCCAGGCTGGCAGCTTCGGCCCGATCCGAATCTACAAGGCGAAGAAGAGCGGTTAGCGGCTGGTTGAGGGTGGCGGCGGTAAGACGGTGGAGTGACGCGGGCGGCCACGGTGGAGTGCGACGGGCGGCCATGGTGGAGTGGCACGGGCGGCCACGGTGGAGTGGCACGGGCGGCCATGGTGGAGTGGCACGGGCGTCTCGCCCGTGCGCAAGGACGACCAGGACATGAGCGTGGATAGCGAGAAGAAGCAGGACGAGATCGCCGAACCAACCCCCGCGGCCGGGTCAGAGGCGACCGCCGCGACCGCCGAGCCGACCGAATCGGCAGCGGCCGACCCCGGCGAGTCCGACCAACCCTATGTCGGCAAGGCGTCTGACGAGTTGAAGGCCGTCATCGAGGCACTGGTCTACGCGTCGCCCGATCCGCTCACGCCCAAGACATTGTTCAAGGTGCTCGAATCCGAGCCGAAGGAAGACGTGCAGGCGTCGCTCGACGCACTGCGCGTGGACTACGAGCAGGGCCGCGGCGGGCTGCACCTGGTCGAGGTCGCGGGCGGGTTCCAGATTGTCACCCGCCCCGAACTGTCCGAGTGGGTGCGCCGCCTGTTCCACGAGCGCAAGAGCTCGAAGCTCTCGGTGGCGGCGCTCGAGACGCTGGCCGTGATCGCCTACAAGCAGCCGATTACCGCACCTGAGATCACCGAGATCCGCGGTGTCAACACCTCGGGCGTCGTGGCCACGCTGCTCGAGCGCCGCCTGACGAAGATCGCCGGGCGCAAGCAGGTCGTCGGCCGCCCGTTCCTCTACGCGACGACGCGCGAGTTCCTGATCCGCTTTGGCTTGAAGGACCTGAACGACCTGCCGAAGATGGAGGACATGGCCGACGTCCTCGGCTTCGAGCCGCCGACGGGCCTGGCCGAGGCGGGACCATCCGAAACGCTCCTGCCGCTCGACGGGGCAGTGGACCCGGACAAGACGCTGTTCCCGGAACCGGAAGAGCAGAGCTGAGATCGGACAGCCGCCAGTCCTATGCAGATCCGCCTTCAGAAGATCCTCTCTTCGGCTGGTGTCTCGTCTCGCCGCGCCGCCGAGCGTTTGATGGCGGAAGGGCGCGTGTCGGTCAACGGCCTGGTCGTGCGCGAGCTCGGGACCCGGGCCGATCCCGAGGCTGACGACATCCGCGTCGATGGATGCGCAATCAAGCGTACGGCACGGCGTCTGTACCTGCTCCTCAACAAACCCCGAGGCTACGTCACCACGCGATCGGACCCCGAAGGGCGGCCGACCGTCCTCGACCTGCTGCCCGGCATCCACGACTACGTCTTTCCCGTCGGACGCCTCGACTACGATTCTGAAGGCCTGCTGATCCTGACCAACGACGGCGAGCTGGCCGCCGGGCTCACGCATCCGAGTCACGAGGTGGCCCGGGAGTATCACGCGCGCGTCCGCGGCATCCCCGACGCGCATGCGCTTCGTCGTCTGGCCCACGGCGTCGTCATCGAGGGCCGCAAGACCGCGCGGGCCGAGGTGGCGCTGGTCGACGCTGGTCTGGGCCAGAATCGCGACCAGGGACTCGTCTCCTTCATCCTGCACGAAGGACGAACGCGTCAGGTTCGCGACATGTGCGAGGCCGTCGGTCACCCGGTGGTGAGGCTCCGTCGCGTGCGGATCGGGCCAATCGAGGATCCGAGGCTGAAGTTGGGATCGTTCCGACACCTGACGAGCAGAGAGGTGGCGGTGCTGAAGAGGGCGGTACAGCAGCCGTCGGGGCGGGTTGAAACCCGCCCTACATCATCATCCCCGCCCAGAACCTGATCAACTCCACCACTTCGTTCGTCTGCGCCGGGCGATCGACCTCCGCATGGCTGATGAGCGGAGTGAGGAGCACGCGGACCGCGGTCCCGGCCCGGAGGTGCTCCGCCAGGATGAGCGTCTCCACCGCCGGCACCACGTTGTCCTCGATGCCGTGCAGCAGGAACACCGGGGCGTCGGGCGCGGGGGACTGGTCGGGGGACAGCGCCGGGTCGCTGCCGAGATCGCCGACGTAGGGCAGCAGTTTCGGCCCGAGTGCCTGCGCGTCGCGGATGTTCACGAGGTGCATGAACGTCCGCCCCGGTTCCAGCATCGCCGCCTCCATCGCGCGCGCCTCCGCAAACTCCGCCTCCGCCTTCTTCTGATCGAACAGCGCGAGATGTGACGCGTGGAGGAATTTCAGGATGCCCCGGCGGAGCGGTTCCACCTGCTCGGGAGGCGCCAGCCGCTCGACCAGATCCAACGTGACGATCGCGACGCTGTAGTCGTGCGGAGCCGGCGTCCTGCCGGGTGCGGCCACGCCCGGCGGGACAGGTTCGACGCCGGTGCACAGATAGTGGACGACCCGCGGGAAATTCGAGTGGCCGCCGAACGAGAACACGAAGGCCAGTCGGCCGCGCAGGGCCGGCCGGCCCGCCGCCGCCACCGACAGTCCGCCGGCGAAACTGATGCCCGCGAGCCCAACGCGCGTCCCGCGCGTGAGGTCCGTTCGGTTCGAGAACCAGAGGGCCGCATCTTCGATCATGTCGGTGGACCGCGCGGTGATCCGGTACTCGCTGAGGTCGGGCAACTCGGGCGTCAGCACGAGGAATCCCGTCGAGGCGATGTGGCGCGCAAACGCCACGAGCCTCGGCTCGTCAATGCCCAGGGCGTTGACGCCGGGTGTGAGCAGCAACGCCCCGTCGGTATGCAGCTTGGGCGTGTAGATCTTCGCCCGGAGTGGACCGTAGCGCGACGGTACGGTTTCCCTGCGCTCGGCGACGGCGTCGGTCTGCAGGGCCGCCAGTGTGGGATGCTGCCGTTCGAGGCCGGCACTCCGCACGATGAGCGAGGTCGCTCGCACGTACGGCCGCGCGATCAGCCGAACGCCAACCAGGACCGCAGCCAACAGGAGCAGGACGACCGTCCACCGGAGAGGAGCTCGCATGGTCGAAGATGTTACACTGTCCGGCCGCGGGCGTCCCTGCCCGCGAAGGCGCGAAGGCGCGGAGGCGGAGAGGCGGACATGCGGAAGCGGTGGGTGATTGCGATTGACGGGCCTTCGGGAGTGGGCAAGGGAACGGTCGCGCGTGCGGTTGCCGCGGCGCTCGGGTACCGGCACATCGACACGGGCGCGATGTACCGCGCGGTGGCGTGGCGGGCGATTCGGGACAGGATCGATTTCGATGACGAGCGGCGCCTGACCGCGCTCGCCGCGTCGGTTGCGATTCGGGCGTCGGACCGCGTCCTCGAGGTGGACGGCGTGGATGTGACCACGGCGCTTCGGACGCCGGCGATCGACCGGGGCGCGGCCCGCGTCGCGCGAATTGCCGGCGTGCGAGCTGCGCTCGTCGAGCAGCAGCGGGCGATGGGCGCGGCTGGCAGCGTCGTGATGGAAGGCCGCGACATCGGGACGGTCGTCTTCCCCGCCGCGGAGGTGAAGATCTACCTGGATGCATCAGCCGAGGAACGGGCGCGGCGACGGGCCAACGACCAGGCGCACAACGGGGCGGGTGACGTGACGCAGGTTGCCAACGAAATGGCCGCCCGCGACGAATCGGACCGCACCCGCGCGGTCGGCCCACTCGCCGTGGCTCCCGACGCCCACCTCGTCGACACGACCGGGCTCACGATCGACGAGGTCGTGGCGCGCGTCCTGGGCATCGTCGAACGGACACAGGTCAACAGGTAGTCGACTTCCTGGTCTTCCTGCCTTTGATCCGTTCCGGGTAATCCTCCGCGGAGGCCGGGTCGAGTTCCCAGCGGTGCCGGTCGCGATCCTCGATCTTGTCGGCCGCCTGGAGTTCTTCCTCGTCCGCGTAGGCCACGCCCAGCGCCCGCCCCATGTCCTCGACGACGGCCTGGTCCGGCGTCGGGTTGTCGCCGCCGGGTGCCTCGTCGCCCACGCTGTAGGCCGAAGGCCAGTCGGCGTCGACGTCGCCCCCGGTCATGCTGGGATCGGTCTCGTGGTGCTCGCGGAACCGCTCAGCCAGCTCGGCGCGGCCGCTCCTGGCCGCCGAGGGGCGCCGGTCGAAGTCGAGCGATGAAGGCAGGGTTGGCTGTGCCGCCATCCGGGTGGCCTTGGGCACGGCCGCTGAAGTGGACTTCTCGGTACCGCTGCTCCGGACTTGCCCCGCACGTTTCGAGGGTTTCCTGCCGGCCGCCGCGCGGCCGGGTCGCGTCGCGACCTTGCGCTTGGCCATGGTACCCGGTCCTTTCCGTTTTCTTGACAGTCTGGCGATAACTATCCT
This sequence comes from Vicinamibacterales bacterium, assembly GCA_036504215.1. Taxonomy (NCBI): domain Bacteria; kingdom Pseudomonadati; phylum Acidobacteriota; class Vicinamibacteria; order Vicinamibacterales; species Vicinamibacterales bacterium. The sequence goes on from DASXVO010000039.1 coordinate 32,814, forward strand.
AAAATGAAATGCTTATCGCCATTGAGCGATTCGCTACTTCAGCCCGCCGGTGCTGTGAACCGGCAAATCTCGATAGAGGAGGACGCGCAATTCATGGCGAACGCCAACACCGCCAACGGCACGAAACTGGGTACCCAGAGTACGACCGACCCTGAGGCCCAGCACAAAGGAGGTGAGCCGACACCGGCCGCCGGGACACCCACGGAGCCCGGAGACCAGCTCGACACCGACTCTGCGGAATACGCCCAGCTTCTTGACTTCTACGATAGCAGCTTCCGCAACATCGCGGAAGGTGAAGTGGTCAAGGGGACGGTGCTGAAGGTCACCGATTCCGAGGTCATCGTTGACGTCGGGTACAAGTCGGAAGGCATCATCGGCGTGCAGGAATTCTTCGACGAGAACGGTCAGGTGACCGTTCAGCCCGGCGACATCGTCGATGTCCTGCTCGAGCGGACCGAGGACCGCGACGGATACGTCGTCCTCTCCCGCGAAAAAGCGGAGAAGATGAAGATCTGGGACGACGTGGAGAAGGCCTTCGCGGACAAGAAGGTCGTGATCGGCCGCGTCATCGAACGGATCAAGGGCGGTCTGGCGGTGGACATCGGCGTGCGGGCGTTCCTGCCCGGCTCGCAGGTGGACGTCCGGCCGGTGCGGAACCTGGACGCGCTGCGCGGTCAGGAACTCCGGATGCGCGTCATCAAGGTCAACAAGAAGCGCGGGAACATCGTGCTCTCCCGCAAGGTCCTCCTCGAGGAGGAGAACGCCGAGAAGAAGAAGCACACGCTCGAGACGCTGGCCGAGGGCAAGGTGCTGCGCGGCGTGGTGAAGAACATCACCGACTACGGCGCCTTCATCGACCTGGGCGGCATCGACGGCCTGCTGCACATCACCGACATGTCGTGGGGCCGCGTCGGACACCCGTCCGAACTGTTCAAGGTCAACGACGAGATCGACGTGATCGTCCTGAAGTACGACCCGGCGACCGAGCGCGTCTCGCTCGGGTACAAGCAGCTCTCGGCAGACCCCTGGTCGGCCGTGGCGGAGCGGTATCCGGTCGGCGGCCGCGTCGCGGGCAAGGTCGTGAGCCTGACCGACTACGGTGCCTTCATCGAGCTCGAACCAGGCGTCGAGGGGCTCATCCACGTCTCCGAGATGTCGTGGAGCAAGCGGGTCAAGCACCCGTCGAAGATCCTCAACGTCGGCGACACGGTCGAAGCACTGGTGCTCGGCCTCGATCCGCAGGCCCGGCGCATCTCGCTCGGCCTCAAGCAGATCGGGTCCAACCCGTGGCAGGAGCTCGCGGACCGGTACCCGGTGGGTTCGCGCATCGTCGGCAAGGTGCGCAACCTGACGGAGTTCGGCGCGTTCGTCGAGGTCGAAGAGGACATCGACGGCCTGATCCACATCTCCGACATGTCGTGGAGCAAGCGCGTCAAGCACCCCTCCGAGGTGCTGAAGAAGGGCGACAAGGTCGAGGCCGTCGTCCTGAATATCGACGCGGAGAATCAGCGCCTGTCACTCGGGCTCAAGCAACTCGCCACCGATATCTGGGACGAGTTCTTCACTCGGCACCAGGTCGGTGACACGGTCGAAGGCAAGGTCGTACGGCTGACCAACTTCGGCGCCTTCGTGGAACTGGCCGAGGGGATCGAGGGGCTGATCCACATATCGGAGTTCGATGACACGCAGGGCGGCGAGAAGATCGAACTGCAGGTCGAGCAGAACTATCCGATGAAGATCATCAAGCTCAGTCCCGGCGAACGAAAGATCGGGCTCAGTCTCCGGGCGCTCCGGATGGACCAGGAACGGGCCGATTGGCAGAACTACACGGATGGTGGCAGTGTCGGTGCGACGATTGCGGAACATCTGAAGAACGTGGAGTAGGGAACGTGGATGGGCCGCCGCCGCGCGGTGGCGGCGGCCTTTCCAACCGTTGACCGTTCGGAGCGCCAGTCTCGATCGAGTGACCGTTCGACCCGTGCCTGTTCCAGGAGGAGTGAGCCTGTGGTACCAGGGGGCAGCATGACGAAGGCGGAGCTCGTGGAGGAAGTGTCACGAGTCTCGGACCTCACCAAGAAGCACTCGGAGGTCATCGTCGATACCGTCTTCCGCAGCATCATCACGGCGTTGCAGCGTGGTGAGAAGATCGAGCTTCGGGGTTTCGGCAGCTTTCGCCTCCGCCGCCGGGAACCGCGCAAGGGGCGGAACCCGAAGACCGGCGACAAGGTGGACGTACCGCCGAAGAAGGTGCCGTATTTCAAGCCGGGCAAGGAGTTGAAGGAACTGATCAACCGTGCCTCGGCGACCGAGGAACTGGAACTGGCTCCCGGGCCGACCGAGCCGGTTTCGACAGGGATCTAGCCGCCTCATGTCCTTCGAGCGATTGTGGTCCCCCTGGCGGCTCGCCTACGTCAGCGGCAGCGGCGAGTCGGATGGGTGCGTCTTCTGCGACGCGCAGGTGCAGGAAGACGCGGCGCCCCTCGTGCTCTTCCGTGGCGCGACCTGCTTTGTCATCCTCAATCTGTTCCCTTACAACAACGGCCATTTGATGGTCGTGCCCAACCGCCACATCGCGACGCTCGCCACGGCGACGCCCGACGAACTCTCCGAGATGATTCGGCTGACGCGGTGCGCCGAGATGGCGCTGACCGAGGCCTACCATCCGCAGGGTCTGAACGTCGGGATGAATCTGGGGCGGCCGGCCGGCGCGGGCGTGGCGGACCACATGCACATCCACGTCGTGCCGCGCTGGGCGGGCGACACGAACTTCATGTCCGTCGTGGGAAACGTGCGCGTCGTGCCAGAGGAACTCGAGGCCACCGGGAACCGCCTCCGGCCGCTCTTCGAAACCCTGGTCCGGACGGCCTAGCGACCGCCTTCTCCGTCCATCGTCCTCCGGTCTGCGTTCCTAGCTCTCCACCGTATAAGGCACGAGGACGGTGCGCCGCGCCCCCCCCGCGTCCGAGATTCAATCGCGGGTCGGGACGTTACAACCGGGCCGCTCCCCGCCAATAACACAATGATGGCGTCATCCCAGCAGCTGCTTGGCAAGCGTCTGCAACTGCATGTTCGATGTGCCTTCGTAGATCTGGCCGATCTTCGCGTCGCGGAACAGCTTCTCGACGGGGTAGTCCTTGACGTAACCGTACCCGCCGTAGAGCTGGACAGCCAGCGACGTGACTCGTTCGGCAACCTGCGACGAGAACAGCTTGCACATCGCCGCCTCGTTCAGGAACGGCCGGCCGCAATCGCGGAGGCGCGCCGCGTTGTACACGAGCAGCCGCGCGGCCTCGAGTTCGGTCGCCGCCTGGGCCAGCTGGAACTGCACGGCCTGGAAATCGGCGATGGCCTTGCCGAACTGCCTTCGCTCCTTCGTGTACGCGACCGCGTGATCGAGGGCCCCTTGCGTCAGGCCAATCATCTGGGCGCCGATGCCGATGCGGCCTTCGTTCAGCGTCTCGATGGCGACCTTGTAGCCCTTGCCGACCTCACCGAGCACGTTCTGCCCAGGGACGATGCAGTCCTCGAAGAGCAGCTCGCACGTGCTGCTCGCGCGAATGCCGAGCTTGTCCTCCTTCTTGCCGACCGTGAAGCCGGGGCAGCCGCGTTCGACGAGGAACGCCGTGATTCCGCGATAGCCGGCGTCGGGCTTCACGTTGGCGAAGACGATGAACAGGTCGGCTTCATTGCCGTTGGTGATCCAGAGTTTCTGACCGTTCAGGCGGAAGCCGTCGCCGCTTTCGACGGCCCGCGTCGCCATCGCGAACGCATCGCTGCCCGATCCGGCCTCGGAGAGCGCGTAGGCACCCACCGTGCGGCTGGCGAGCGCCGGCAGGAACCGCCGCTTCACGTCGTCGGTGCCCCAGCGCATCAATGCGTTGATGACGAGCGTGTTGTGAACGTCCACGAGAACGCCGATGGAGGGGTCGACCTGTGACAGCGCTTCCACGGCGAGCACCGCGTGAAAGAAGCGCGCGCCGGCGCCGCCGAAGCTCTCGGGGATCTCGATGCCCATCACCCCGAGCGCGAACAGGTCATCGACGAGCGGCCGACCAACCTTGGCATGTTCGTCCATCTCGCGGACGAGGGGCCGGATGCGCTGCTGCGCGAACTCGAGCACGCTGTCACGGAAGAGTTGCTCGTCCTCGGCGAGAACGGTGAGGGGAACGCCGCTCTGGAGCGATTCCTGGTCCATTGGCATGTCTCCTGGGAAGAACACATAATGTTATCATCAACGTATCCAGACAATCGGGCTCTCCCTATGGGACAGAAACACCGCGTGATCCGAATTCTCGGCGCTGTCGCACTCCTGCTGTCCGTGCCGTCGTCTGAATGGCTCGGCGCCACGCAGGCGCCTCCGCCATCGGCACAGGCGCCGGCGGCCCAAGGTGGGCAGAAGCCGGCGACGCCGCAACCGGGGCCGACCTTCCGCACGGGCGTCAACTTCGTGCGGGTCGACGTGATCGCGAGCGACAAGGACGGCAAGCCGATCCCCGACCTCAAGCAGACCGACTTCGAGGTGACCGAGGATGGCAAGCCGCAGGCGATCGAGACGTTTCGCTTCATAGAAGTGACGGGCAACCCGGCTCCTGGCGACCCTGAGCCGAAGGAGATTCGCAGCGACTACGACGAGGAATCCGAGGCGGCCCGCGACGATGTGCGGCTGTTCGCGCTGTTCCTGGACGACTACCACGTGCGCCGCGGAGCGTCGATGGTCGTGAAGCCGGCGCTCACCTCGTTCATCCAGAAGCAGCTGTCCGCCACGGACATGGTGGGCGTGATGTTCCCGCTGACGCCCGTGAGCGCGTTGCTGATGACGCGCAGCCGCGACAAGCTGATGGAAGCGGTGCAGCATTTCGAAGGGCGCAAGTTCGACTACATTCCTCGCAACGAGTTCGAAGAGCAGTACGCGATGTACCCGGCAACCATCGTCGAACAGGTGCGGAACCAGGTGACCCTGTCAGCGCTTCGGTCGCTCGTTGTCCACATGGGGGCCCTCCGCGAAGGGCGCAAGGCCGTGATTCTGGTCAGCGAAGGGTTCAGCAACATCCTGCCGCCGCAGTTGAACGACCCGATTGCCGGCATGCCGGGCATCGGCAATCCAAACCGCGGTAATCCGATGGCTGACGTGGACGACCGGACGTCCTTCTTCGCGAATCTCGACATCCAGCAGGAACTGCGCGAGGTGTACGACGCGGCCAACCGGAGCAACACGACCATCTACACGCTCGATCCGCGCGGCCTGGCCGGATCCGAGTTCGACATCAACGAGAACGTCGGACAGCAGACGGACCGGCGCTTCCTCCAGTCGACGATGGACACACTGCGTGTGCTCGCCGAGAACACCGACGGCCGCGCGATCGTGAACCGGAACGATCTCGAAGGCGGGCTGAAACAGGTCGTCAAGGACTCGAGCGCCTATTACCTGCTCGGTTACAACTCGACGCGAACCGCTGCCGACGGGAAGTACCATGAGATCAAGGTGCGCATCCGGCGGCCGGGCGTCCAGGTGCGCGCGCGCAAGGGGTACTGGGCGCTCACGAAGGAGGAACTCGCCAAGTCGTTGGCGCCGCCGCCGCCGCCCATCCCCAGCGCGGTGAGCAAGGCACTGGGCTCGATGTCCGAATCGAGGCGCGGCCGCTACATCCGCACCTGGCTGGGGACGACGCGAGGCGAGAACGGGAAGACGAGGGTGACGTTCGTCTGGGAGCCGCTTCCGTCCGTGCCGGGTGTCGAGCGCACGGCAACGACTGGTCTCACGCTGATCGCGTCGGGTGTCGAGGGCCCGTACTTCAGGGGGGACGTGCCGGACTCCCCGCGCGACGGGTCGCCCGAAGCCGCCCCGCCTCCCGCCAACGACGGCGCGGCGGGTAAGCCGCCCACGGCAGAGGGCAAGGGGACGCTCCCCGCCGTCCGCGGGCCGGCGCGTGCGACCTTCGACGCCGATCCGGGGCCGCTCCAGATTCGCTATGCGGTCCACGGCCCGAAGGGTGAGACGGTGGACACGGATGTTCGCGAGTTCAAGGTGCCGGACCTGACCACGCCGCAGATCGCGCTCAGCACGCCGTCGGTCCTCCGTGCCGGCAACGCGCTGGAGTACCGGGCGCTCGTGGCGAACCCCGACTCGGTCCCGACCGCCGGTCGCGAGTTCCGGCGCACGGAGCGACTGTTGATCCGGTTCGATGCATTCGCGCCGGGCAACGAAACGCCGGTTGTGACCGCGCGCGTGCTGAACCGCGTCGGCAACGGGATGGCCGATCTACTGGTGAAGGCCCCGGAGGCTGCGGGGAAGCCGTATCAGGTGGACTTGCCGCTCGCGGGATTTGCCGCCGGCGAGTACCTCGTCGAAGTGAAGGCCAAAGGCGTCGAGGGCGAGGCGAAGGAACTGGTGCCGTTGCGGATTACGTCGTAGGTTGGGATCGAGCGGGCTCGGCCGGCCGTCTGGCCGCGTTCCCGCGTCGCCGACTACCGCCAGCGCTCTTCCCGCTGTTCGTAGCGCTTGAGGTCTTCGCCGAGAGCCTTCAGCCGCGCTGTCCAGAAGCGGTCGTAGTTTTCAAGCCACCGACCGATCTCGCGGAGGGGTTCGGCGTTCAGGCGGTAGACGCGCCAGCGACCGGCGCGGCGGGCGCTCACGAGGCCCGCGCGCCGGAGGATTTGAAGCTGCTGGGAGATGGCCGGCAGCGTCATCTCGAACGGGGCCGCCAGGCTCCGAACGGTCTGTTCGCGACTACTGAGTTTATCGAGCAGAGCCCGACGAATCGGGCTGGAAATCGCCTGGAAGACGTCGAAAGACGAAGTCATTCTAGCCATACGCCGAAATTATTATACATAAGAATACGCTTAAACGTCTATTGCGCCCTCTTTGCGCAAGAGAGTACAACCTCAACTGACAGTGCCATTGAGCCTGTCGCTGGTGCCCCTGGGTCGTTGGTCGTTGCGGTTGTCAATCTCCAAGGAGGACTCGTCATGGTGGTCGCGAAAGAAGGGGAACACAAGCTGTCCGGTTACACCAAGGATGTTCTGGCTGAAGTCAAAGCGAAGAACCCGGCAGAGCCTGAGTTCCACCAGGCGGTGACCGAGGTTCTGGAATCGCTCGACCTCGCGCTGCAGCGTCGGCCGGAGTACCGGAAAGCGAAGATCGTCGAACGGATTGTGGAGCCCGAGCGGGTCCTCATGTTCCGGGTGCCCTGGCTGGACGATCAGGGGAACGTGCAGGTGAACCGTGGCTTCCGCATCGAGATGAATAGCGCGATCGGCCCCTACAAGGGCGGTCTCCGTCTCCACCCCTCGGTCAACCTCGGCATCCTCAAGTTCCTCGCCTTCGAACAGGTCTTCAAGAACTCGCTGACCACGCTGCCCATGGGCGGCGGCAAGGGCGGGTCGGACTTCGACCCGAAGGGAAAGAGCGACAACGAAGTGATGAAGTTCTGCCAGAGCTTCATGACCGAGCTGTTCCGCCACATCGGTCCGAACACGGACGTACCCGCCGGCGACATCGGCGTGGGCGGCCGGGAGATCGGCTTCCTGTTCGGCCAGTACAAGAGACTGCGCAACGAGTTCACGGGCGTCCTGACGGGCAAGGGCCTGAACTGGGGCGGCTCGCTGATTCGTCCGGAAGCGACTGGCTACGGCGCCGTCTACTTCGCCGCCGAGATGCTGAAGACTCGTGGCGAGACGCTCGAAGGGAAGACCTGCCTGGTGTCCGGCAGCGGCAACGTCGCCCAGTACGCCGTCCAGAAGATCACCCAGCTCGGTGGCCGGGCGGTCACCTTGTCGGATTCGGGCGGCTACATCTACGACGAGCAGGGCATCGACGCCGAGAAGCTGGCGTTTGCGATGGAGCTCAAGAACGTTCGCCGTGGCCGCATCAAGGAGTACGCCGACAAGTTCAAGGGCGTCGTCTACACGCCCGTCGACCCGAAGCTCGACTACAACCCGCTCTGGAACCACACGGCGCACTGCGCGTTCCCGAGCGCCACGCAGAACGAGATCAACGGCAAGGATGCCATGCACCTCATCAGCAACGGCGTCTACGTCGTTGCCGAGGGCGCGAACATGCCGACGAACCTCGACGGCGTGAACGCGTTCCTGCAGGCCAAGATCCTCTACGGGCCTGGCAAGGCGGCGAACGCAGGCGGCGTGGCGACCTCCGGTCTCGAGATGTCGCAGAACAGCCTGCGCCTCAGCTGGACTCGTGAAGAGGTGGATCAGCGGCTCCACGGGATCATGATTGCGATCCACAAGGCCGCCTACGAGACCGCGAAGGAGTTCAACTGCCCGGGCAATTACGTGAACGGCGCCAACATCGCGGGCTTCCTCAAGGTGGCCGATGCGATGATGGACCAGGGGTTGGTCTAGAATACCTGCATGTCCGGTGGCGCGGGGCCCCTCTCCCGCGCCACCGCCTTTTCGTTCCCTCACACCCGTCATGGCCGAAATCGCACCAGAGACCGGCGCGCTCGCCTTCGGCCGTTTTCGCGGCTTCCAGGATCTCGCCCAGCATCGCATCGAGAACATCCTGCTCGTCAGCAGCGTGTACGACTCGTTCATCCTCGCGGAGGACGGACAGCTCGGCGAGGTGATTCTCGGAGAGTTTCTCGACCTGAGCTTCCGTCACAGCCCGGGGATCACGCGCGTGTCGTCAGGCGTCGAGGCGCTGGAACTCGCGGCCGCCGGCCGCTTCAACCTGATCATCTCGTCCATGCACGTCGGTGACATGGACGCGCTCACGCTGGCGCGGCGCGTGCGGGCGGCCGGGCTCGACATTCCGGTCGTGCTGCTCGCCTACGACAGCCGCGAGCTGTCGCTCTTCCTTGCGCGCCACGACGCCCGCGACCTCGAGCGCGTCTACCTCTGGCAGGGCGACACGACGATACTGCTCGCCATCGTCAAGGACATCGAGGACCGCCGCAACGTCGCGCGCGACGCCGCCCTGATGGGCGTGCAGGTGATCATCGTCATCGAGGACAACGTCCGGTACTACTCGTCGTTCCTGCCGGTGATCTACGCGGAACTGATGCACCAGTCGCAGCAACTCGCGCCGGAGGGCGTGAACCTCTCGCATCGGCTGATGCGAATCCAGGCGAGGCCGAAGATCCTCCTCTGCGGGACGTTCGAGGAGGCATGGGATGCGTTCTCCCGGTACCAGGAAAACGTGCTCGGCGTCATCTCCGACATCGAATTCCCGATGAACGGTGCGGTGTCGCCCGAGGCCGGCGCCGAATTCGCGCGCCAGGTGCGCGCCGTGCATCCCGACGTGCCGGTCATGCTCCAGTCCAGCATTCCGGAGAACAGGCTGGTCGCCGAGTCGGTGGGTGCGGCGTTCGTCCTCAAGGATTCGCCGGTGCTGCTCCACGAGTTGCGCCAGTTCATGGTGGAGAACTTCGGGTTCGGCGACTTCGTCTTTCGGCTGCCGGACGGCGACGAGGTGGGCCGCGCGACCGATCTGCGGTCGCTGGAGGAGCTGCTCCACACGGTGCCAGGGGAGAGCATCGCCTACCACTCCGAGCGCAACCACTTCTCGAAATGGCTGAAGGCGCGCACCGAGTTCGCCGTCGCGCACCACATGCGCCCGCGCAAGGTGTCCGATTTTCCCGACGATGAAGCGCTGCGCCGCGATTTGATCGACTCGATCGAGCGGTACCGCGAACAGCGGGAGCGCTCCGTGATTGCCGACTTCGATCGCCATACCTTCGACCGTCGAAGCCGGTTCACGCGGATCGGCGGCGGCTCGCTCGGCGGGAAGGCTCGCGGCCTGGCGTTCGTGAACATGCTGCTCGATCAATACGCCGTCCGCGACAGCTTCCCCGACGCGCGGGTGACCGTGCCCCCCTCGGTCGTGGTCGCGACCGACGTCTTCGATCGGTTCCTCGACGAGAACGGGCTGCGCGGCTTCGCGATCGGCTGCGACGACGATGATGAAGTTCTGAGCCGGTTCCTGGATGCGCCGCTGCCCGATGACATCGTCGTGAATCTCGACGCGTTCCTCGATCTGATCCGGTACCCGCTGGCCGTGCGTTCGTCGAGTCTGCTGGAGGATTCGCAGTACCAGCCCTTTGCCGGGATCTACTCGACATTCATGCTGGCCAACGACGATGCGGATCCGCGGGTGAGGCTCGGACAGCTCCAGGACGCGATTCGGCGCGTGTTTGCGTCCACCTTCTCGCAGCACGCGAAGCGGTACCTGAGTGCGACACCGTACAGGCTCGAGGAAGAGAAGATGGCGGTGATCCTGCAGAAGCTCGTGGGCACCCCGCACGGCCCGCGCTTCTATCCGGACTTCGCCGGCGTGGCCCGGTCGCACAACTTCTACCCGGTGCCCCCGCTCGGGGCGGCCGACGGCGTGGCCGCCGTGGCGCTCGGCCTCGGGATGACGGTGGTGGACGGAGAAGCCTGCCTGCGGTTCTGTCCGCGCTACCCGCACCACCTCCTGCAGTTCTCGTCGGTCAAGCTGGCGCTCAGGAATTCCCAGCGGCAGTTCTACGCGCTCCAGCTCGGCGAACCCGGGGAGGGCGATGGGCCGCGCGGCGGCGAGCTCACACGCTTCGGGCTCGACATCGCCGAAGCCGACGGCACGCTGGCGATGCTCGCCTCGACCTACTCGAGCGAGAATGACGCCATCTACGACGGCACCTCGCGTCCGGGCGTTCGACTCATCAGCTTCGCGCCGATCCTCAAGCACGGGTTCTTCCCGCTCCCGGAAATCCTGACGCGCATGCTGGAGATCGGTGAGGCGGGCACCAGCTCGGCCGTCGAGGTCGAATTCGCGGTGACCTTCCCGCTGAGACCCGGTGAGCCCGCGGAATTCGCGTTCCTCCAACTTCGGCCGCTGGCCTTGTCGCGCGAGGCAGCGGAACTGGCCATAACCGACGAGGACCGCGCCGCGGCCATCTGTCACAGTCGGTCGGTGATGGGCAATGGTCGGCTCGATACCATCCGGGATATTGTCGTCGTCGACTTCCATCGGTTCGAACGCGAGCGCAGTCAGGACGTGGCGTTCGATGTCGCGCGGTTCAACCGCCAGTTGCTGGCGGACAACGTGCCGTACGTGCTGGTCGGTGTCGGACGATGGGGATCGAGCGAGCCGTTCCTGGGGATTCCCGTGGCCTGGGATCAAATCGCCGGCGCGCGTGCCATCGTCGAGGCCGGCTTCCGCGACTTCACCGTCACGCCGTCTCAGGGCACGCACTTCTTCCAGAACCTCACCTCGTCGAACGTGGGGTACTTCACGGTGAACCCGGATGCCGGTGACGGATTCGTGGACTGGGATTGGCTGGCAGCGCAGCCGGCGGTTGCCGAGGCGTCGTGCGTCCGTCACCTCCGCTTCGGGACGCCACTGGTCGTGAAGATGAACGGCAAGACGAACGAAGGCGCCATTCTGAAGCCGGCGTAGACGCGGCGTCGGCTCAGTTGTGGGCGGTCTTGTCGAGATAGGCGCGCAGTCGGAGCCGCAACTCCCGGGGCAAGTCCTCCTCTCGAAGCGAGTGGAGAAGGCCGACCGTGGCGCGATAGGTGGACAGGGCCGCCTCGCAGCCCGGGCAGTCGCTCAGATGGCGCTCGAGGCTCCGACGCTCCCGCTCGGGCAGGCGCCCTTCCAGGAAGTCGGCCAGCAGCGCGAGGATCTCAGGGCAGGAGGGCATGAGGACAGAGTAGACGGAAAACGGAAAACGGGGAACGGAGAACCGAAAACGGCATCTTCGACCCGTTCTCCGTCCCTCGTCCCCCGTTCCTCGACTCCCGCCGCGGCCGCCGAGCGGCTGGCTACCAGTCGTACCCGATCCAGAACGCGAAGCGTGGCTTGCGCCAGCTGGCGGCGGCGCTGTCGCCGAAGAGCGCGTTCTCCCAGTTCTTGTTGAACAACGTCCGCCACGACCAGTCGAAGTGGATCGGGAAGCCCAGCATGAAGGTCTCGACGCCGACGCCATACGAGGCCCGGCCGTCGCGCAGGCGGAACCCGCTGACCGTGCGCGCGTCGCCGTAGACAGGTATGAGATTGCCCTGCGCGTCCTGAGCCGAGCCCGTGAGCGGCGTGAAGGTCTCCGGCTGCGACGTCGCGAACTTGAACGGCGTGCCGTTGTACCAGCCGCCGCCGATGTCGAAGAAGAACGTCCCGCGCACGCCGCCCATCACGCCAACCGGCGTGAGCATGGCCTCGATGATCGGGAACCGCAGTTCGGCGTTCGCGTACAACGCGTTGTGTCCGATGAACTCGAGGTAGTCGTACCCCCGCATGTCGGAGTTTCCGCCGAAGTAGGTGTAGTCGGGATAGTCGCCCCAGCTCTTGAACCCTCGGAACCGCAGCGCAAGCACGCCGTTGGTTGCCAGACGCTGGTAGTACCGCAGGTCTGCATCCACCGTCTGGCGTGACAGGAGGCTGCCAATCTTCGGCGAGACATCGTACGAGAGAGAGAGGGTGTTGCCCGCCAGGGGCCCGTACTCCCGGAAGACCGTCGTTTCCTGGACGAACCGCACACCGAGCGGCATCGTCGTCCCGTTATTGAGGAGCGTCCGGCCATAGAGCGACTGCTGGTACTGGTTCGAGTAGTCCTGCAGCGCGGGATCGTTGAACTCCTCGCTGTAGTAGACCAGTCCGCCCGACAATTCGACGCGTCGATAGGTGTCGAGCGGGTAGATGCCAAACACGGTGCCGCCGCGCATCGTCCGCGTGGCGGTCGCATCGCTGCGGCTCAGGAACTGCGTGTACACAGGGTCGTAGTACGCGCTGTTGCCGTAGAAGAACTGCTTCTGCTGGAAGCCCTGGACAGCCCACTGGAGGCGGTGAGAGACGTCCTGGTACGATCCGGCAAACGTCGTGTACTGCTGGATCGCTCCCACGGTGAACGTGAACCGGTGGTCACCGAGCACGTCGCTCAGCGCGAGTTCCGTCCCGCCGAACACGTCCCAATTGCTGGTGACGCCCACCGCGATCGGCGGCCGCCCTTCCATGAACATCTTCTCGAACTTGCCCTTCTTCTTCTGGTTCTGCGCGACCAGCGTGTGGCTGAGGGGCGCCTGGAAGTCGATGATGGGCCCGGGCGCGCCGAAGTCCGCCGTCGTCGCCGTCTTGAGGGGCTTGGTCAGATCCATCGCGTGGAGGCCGTACTCACCCTTGTAGTAGGTGATGAACGCGACCTTCGAGTTCTTTCCCTCCTTGAGGATGACCGGCGACGTGTTGCCGCCGAGTGAGTCGGTGAACTGCTTCAACTCGCCGTTCTTCAGGTTCAGCGTCCACAGATTGTAGATGTTGCCGTTGCGCGCCACCTCCGGGTCGACCGACTGGGTCGGATCGATCGCGGTCGACGCGAAGACGAGCGTCTCGGCGTCGAGGAACCGCGCGGCGGCGTCGTCGTGCGTGCCGAAGGTGAGTTGCGTCTTCTTCTTGGTGTCCAGGTCGAAGCGGAAGAGTTTCTCGTTGCCGCTGACGCGCGCCAGGTACACGAGGTACTTGCCGTCGGGCGAGAAGGTCGGCGCGTAGTTGTAGAACTGGTCGGCAGTGATGTTCGTGATCGCGCCGTCGCCGAGATTCACGCTGAAAATGTCGCTCTTCGCGTTTCGAAGGCCCGAGAAGACGATAGAGCGTCCGTCGGGCGAGAAGCACGGCGACTCGGGCTCGTCCACGCTCAGCGGGATCCGCTGCACGGTCTTTCGCGAGACGACATCCTCGACGATGAGTCCCTTTTCCTTGCCCATGCGGACGACGTAGGCGAGGCGGTCGCCACCTGGGGCCCAGCCCATCCACGGGACCGTGTTCCATCGCGTGCCCGGGATCGAGATCGAGTCGAAGCCCCGATCCTGGTCGAAGCCGGGCGTCAGGTTGCGCACGACCTGACCGTCCTTCGACGAGATGAGGATGATGTCGTACTCGCGGTCCTTGCGGTTGCCGGTGAAGATGGCGATGAGATCGCCGGACGGAGACGGCTCGGCCGACAGCGCGCTGACGTACCGTGTCTTCTCGGGGTTGGGCGCGAGGTCGCGGCCGTAGTCCGCGGGCCGTTCCTTGTCGCGGAACGGCTTGAAACGATCCTTCAGGTACTTCTCGAATTGCAGGTCGAAATCCTCGGCCTTCAGCTTGAAGGCCTCGTCGTACGCGCTGTCACCGCCACCGATTACGCTCTTGCGGAGAGAGAACAGGAACTGGCGGATGCCTTCCTTGCCCCAGCGCGACTCCATGAACTCGAACGCCGCGTGTCCGAGGTTGTAGATGAGGCGCGGGTTGGAGAAGTTGCCGTATCCCTCGAGTTTGCTCATCTTCGGCACGATGTCCGCGACCGCGGCGTCGCGGACGGTGGCCAGGTCGAGCGGCGCCCAGAATCCGGTCTCGTAGTCCGACAGGCCCTCGTTGATCCATAGCGGGGCCTCGCGGCGGATCAGCGACTGCGGAATGATGTCGAACTCGAAGATGTGCGTCAGTTCGTGGGTGATCGTCCGGTAGAGCAGATCGGGCGGCTCGTCGAGCGGCAGCAGCATGCGGTTGCGCGTCGGTTCGGCGAACGCGGCCACGCCTTCCTGGGCGGCGCCCGGGATGACGTTCTGCTGCTCGAACTCCACGTGCGTCTTGAACAGGATCAGCGGCACCTTGAACGCCAGGTCGTGTTTCAGGTCGGCGCTGACCTGCTGGTACCCGCTCTCGGCGTAGCCGGCCACGCGTTCGAGGTGCGTCGCCACCTCGCTGTAGTAGTAGATCTCGAAGTGGTCGGTCGCGTAGATGTGCCAATCGAAGTTGCCGTAGTGAACCAGGTTCTTGCCGTAGTAGGGGACGAAAGGCGTCTGTGCGCTCGTCACGCCGACGGCGCCAGGGAGGGCCAGAGTCAGGGCGCAGGCGACGAGCATCGCCGAAAACGCACCCTTGGTGCGCGTACGCATAGCGGTCACCTCGTTCAACGGATTTCGGGTACCGAGGACCGATGGGAAGCCCATGGGCGAATCTTACTGTTCACAACCAACGCGCTGCAACCGGATGGATCGGTCCCGAAGGCGGTGGAGCAAGACTGATACCAGACGCGGCATTCCATTTTCGGCCTGTCTCGATGTCCTCTGTCCCCAATCGTTTTCGCCGTTCGTGCCTCGCAGGTGACAGCCCGCCTTTGCAGCCGGGCCGTCGTATGAAAGAATCTCGGGGGGGAATAATCCGGGCAACGGTGGGGTTCTACAAACCAGGCCCGGCAAGACGATGGTGTTCACGCGAGGTCGTCGAGCGGGGCCGGCTGATGGCGGAACCGCGTCTGCCTTCGAGCGGGAGGCACTCGCGTGCCTGGACGGCCTGTATGGCACGGCAATCCGGTTGACCGCCAACCCAGCCGATGCCGAGGATCTGGTGCAGGACACCTATCTCAAGGCGTTTCGCGCGGTGGACCAGTTCGAACCCGGCACCAATCTGAGGGCTTGGCTGTTCACCATCCTGCACAATACGTTTCTCAACCGGCTTCGGCGCGCGGGAAAGGAACCGGTTGCGGTCGAGCCCGACGAGATAGAACGTACGGTGACCGCGATGCTCGCCGGGCAGGCCGAAACTCCCGAGCAACTCCTGTTGCGCGACACGCTCGATCTGGACCTGCGCCGGGCGCTCGACGCGCTGCCGGCAGCGTTTCGCCAGGCGGTCTGGTTGCGCGATGTCGAGGAGTTCACATACGCGGAGATCGCCGGGATGCTGAATGTCCCGATCGGCACCGTGATGTCGCGCATTTCGCGGGGACGCCGGATGCTGTACGACCGTCTGAGTCCCGCGCCGCGTGAACAGTAGACGCGGCACGATGCCCGTACGACGCGGCCTGTCGTTGGAAGCTGAGATGGCGACTTGTCAGGACACGGAGCGGCTGCTGACGCCGTACCTCGATGAGGAAGCGGCCCCGGCCGATCGGGCGGCCGTGGAGGCGCACCTGGCGGCGTGCGCGGCGTGCGCACGGCGGGCGTCAGCCGAATCAACCGTGCGCCGCGTGTTGCACGTGCGGGCGCGCCAGCTCGTGGCCCCGGCGCCGCCGGCCCTCCGGGCGCGATGTGCCGGACTCGCGCTGCGGCAGCCGGAGGTGTCGGCATCTGCCGGGGCGTGGTTCCTCGGCTGGCGAGGCCTCAGCCTGGCCGGCGCCAGCCTCGTCGTGCTCGCTCTTTGCAGCGTCCTGGTCTACGGGGCCATCACCCATTCGCCCGCCATCGTGGTGGCCGAGTTGACGCTCGACCATCTCAAGTGCTTCGCGCTGTTCGAACCGTCGACACCGGCCGCCAGTTCGCAATCCGTTGCGGCGCAGCTGCAGGCCGACTACGGTTGGCGGTTGCCGGTGCCCGGCAGCCTCGCGCGAGAACGGCTGACTCTGCTCGGTGCCCGCCGATGCTACTCGACCGACGGGAGCGTGGCGCACGTCCTCTATCGACACGGCGGCAGACCGCTCTCGCTGTTCATGATGTCCCAGACGGCTCGGGGGGACGCTCAGATGTCGATCGCCGGCCACGTCGCGCGCATGTGGTCGCGCGGCGCAACGACCTTCGTGCTGGTGGCCAGCGAAACGGCCCCCGACATCCAGCCGATTGCCAAGTACTTCGAATCGGCGCGATACTGACACCGATCGGTGGCTTTCCGAATCCATGGAGTTGAACGGCTGGCGGAAGGGGCGCAATTCGTCGGCCCCCCGCGAGGCTCACATCCCGCCCGTTTGAGATGAGGTTCCGATGAAGATGCGATGGGTCGTGGTTGCGGCGCTCGGCGTGCTGGTGCTCGCGTTGCTGACGCCGCTGCCCGAGCGGATGATCGAGTGGTTCTCGGACGGGACGTCCGCGGAAGCGGCGGGCGGCGGCTGCTCGGTCAGCGCGACGCCGGCGAACTTGGCCTTCACGCTCAAGGACATGAACGGCAAGGATGTGAAGCTGAGCGATTTCAAGGGCAAGGTCGTTCTGCTCAACTTCTGGGCGACTTGGTGTCCGCCCTGCAAGATGGAAATCCCGTGGTTCGTGGCCTTGCAGGAGAAGTACAAGAGCAAGGGGTTCCAGGCGATTGGCGTGTCGGTGGACGACACCCCGGACAAGCTGCCGCCCTTCGCACAGCAGTTCAAGATCAACTATCCGCTGCTCGTCGGACTCGATCGCGAGGACATTCAGAACGCGTACGGGCCGATCTTCGCGGTACCCGTGACCGTCATCATCGGGCGCGACGGGAAGATCTGCGTGAAGCATCTCGGCCCGGTCAGCAGGGAGCAGTTCGAGAGCGAGATCAAGGCGCTGCTGTAGTATGATCTCTCCTGTAGGACACGCGCGGTCACGCGTTGGCCGCGTGCGGAGAGGTAGTCAGTCATGTTGAAGGGGTTCACGCACGCCCGGCTCGCCTGTGGTTGCCTGATTGGCTTCCGTGAAGGCGTCGAAGGCAGTCCGGTCACGATCGTCGTCGAAGGAAAAGCGCCCGGGTGCGTGTCGCCGCTCCACGTTCGCGATCTGCCGTTGTTCGATCACCGCGAGGCGCTGCGCGCGCCGACGCGGTTACTTCCCGCCGAAGAGGGAGAGTTCGAGGAAGAAGGCTGATTCGTCCGAGAGTCTCCTGCCTCGCGCTACGCCCCGCCCCGCCGGCCGATTCTCCTGGCCAGCACGAAGCCAAGTAGAACTGTAAGCAACGCGATCACCACGCCCAGTGCGACCACGGCTCCGACGAGACTCGACACGGCCGTCATCACGACGGCGGCGGCCGCCGCTCCTCGGTTCTGAGGTCTTCCACACCCTCCGGGCGGCACGATCGGGGCGGCATGAAGATGGCCTGGCTCCGGCGACGACGGGTCTCCGGCTACCGAGGTGGTGACGTGCCGGCAGGGGTCTCACACGGTGTTTCCGCCGCCGCGGGACGAGGAGCCGGGCGGACGCAGGGACTTTGCCCGCCCGCCGTCCCGCAGCGCCTTCATCAGCAGGAACTCGATCTGTCCGTTCAGGCTCCGCACCTCGTCGTTCGCCCATCGCTGGAGCGCGTCGAACAGGGCCGGATCGAGACGAAGCAGAAACGGTTTGCGCTCGGCCACGTTGATTCTCTGCCGCCAGGTGAACGCCGCCACGCTGGCGGCGGCTATTGATACAAGGTTCCGGCGTTGATGACCGGCTGCGCCGCGCGTTCGCCGCACAACACGATCAGCAGGTTGCTCACCATCGTCGCTCGCCGCTCCTCGTCGAGTTGAAGCAGTGCCTTCCCCGACATCCGCTCGAGCGCCATCTCGACCATGCCCACGGCGCCCTCCACGATGCGCTGACGTGCCGCAATGATCGCCCCCGCCTGCTGTCTCTGCAGCATCGCCGCGGCAATCTCCGCCGCGTACGCCAGGTGGCTGATCCGCGCCTCGATCACCTCCACACCGGCCTTCGCCAGACGGTCCTGAATCTCGGTCTTCAAGTGTTCGGCGACCGCAACTGTCTGGCCGCGAAGCGAGGTGATCTTGTCGTCGTGCGCATCGTACGGATAGCTGGTGGCCAGGTTGCGGAGCGCCGCCTCGCTCTGCACGTGCACGAAGTTCTCGTAGTTGTCCACCTCGAAGCTCGCTTCCGCGGTCTCGACGACTCGCCAGACGACGACCGCCGCAATTTCGATGGGGTTGCCCTCGATGTCGTTCACCTTCAACCGCTGGCTCTCGAAGTTACGCACGCGCTGCGAGATCCGTTTCTTCGTGTAGAACGGGCTCGCCCAGCGGAGCCCCGGCACCTTGACCGTGCCGATATAGCGGCCGAACAGTTGGAGAACCTGCGCCTCGTTCGGGTTGACGACGAACAGCCCGCCCAGGCACACGCCACCTGCAGCGGCCAGGAGGGCGTAGGCGATGATGTGCCAGGCAACGACGTCAGGGCCGCGTCTGGCTTCGACGACGATGAGGCCGGCCAGCAGCACGAGCAGGGGCAGCAGAATCGCAAGGACGAGCCCGCCCGAGAGCGCGGCCGTTTGTTTCTCCCGGATGATGGTCGAATTGTCGAGCGTCATCGTGGCACCCTCCTTGGTGGTGCTATTAAAATGATATCATATTGAAATCATCATGTCAACTGCTGAGCACCACGTGCGACGCGCTCGGTGCGCGGGGAGGCGCCAGGTGCCGAGCGCCGAACGCGGTGCCGGGTGCGGTGTGAGGTGGGTTGCGAAGCTGCTATAGTGTCGGCGATGAAGACGCGTACGCTTGCGTGGGCCGCGCTGGCCCTCCTGGTGGTCACGATGGTCGTGGCCTGTCGCGGCGAGGAACCGGAGTCGATTGTGGTTGCGGCCGACCGCGTCACGGTCTTCAACCGCACGGCCGGCCGGTGGACGGAGGTCGACGTCTGGCTGAACGACCACTACAGGGTGCAGGTCCGGGAACTGGCGGCGGGGCAGCGGCTCGATGTGCCGATCACCGTGTTCGTGGCCGGCTTCGGTCAGCGCTTCGACACCAAGCGGCAGTCGGCGTTCGGCGTCGAGGTGACGGCTCGCGACGGCGCGGGCACGCCGGTGCGTCTCACGTGGGGCAAGGGACGACGGAGGTAACCAAGCATGGCCAAGCTCGAGTCCGAACTGGAAGTGACCTGCCCGTGCTGCAGCGCTGTTCTGGTGTTCGACACGAACCTCGGCCGGGTCATCTCGCACAGTGAACCCGAGCGAGAGGACAAACCCGATCTGGATGCCGCGCAGCAGATTCTCGCTGAAGAGAAAGCCCGCCGCGAGGCGGTGTTCCTGCAGTCGGTCGAGGCGGAGAAGACGCGAGGTGACGCGCTCTCCAAGCGGTTCGAGGAAGCCTTGCGGCAGGCCCGCGAGGGCCCCGTCGGCCCGCCACCGAAGCGGGGGTTCGAGCTGGACTGAGACGGGAATCGGGTGCTGAAGGTGCCTCGGGTGCCATAGGTGCTGAAGGTGCGGTGCCGGGGGTGCTGAAGGGGCCGGGGGTGCCGCACCTCAGGCACCGCACCTTCAGCACCAAGCGTCGCCAGCACCTTCAGCACCTTCAGCACCGCACCTTCAGCACCCGTAGCACGTCCAGCACCCGCAGCACCTGTACCCCCCCTCATCCCCCCTCCGCCAGGTCCGTCCAGTGTTCCCGGCCGCGGTAGTCAACGGGCTTGCGACCCGGGTTCTCACGTCTGAACGCGAAATAGCGGCGTCGAAGCCGGTCGATCCGCGCGTCGGACGACCGGATGGGACGGTGCGGGTACTCGAGCAGCAACCGCTCGATCTTCCAGACGTTCTTCTCCGAGAGCCGCCAGTCGTAGTCGCCCAGGACTCGCAGATCCACGACGGCGTAACCGGTGATCCGCCCCGTGAAATCGACGTACGGTTCCTCGTAGCTTCGCGCCAGCGCCCGCGCCGTCCGGAACACCGGCTTGCGCCCGTGCAGGCCCGGATCGCGCGACCGTCCGACTGAGCCCCACCGGCCCTGGCGTCGATACACGAACAGCACGTGATCCAGCTCGTCGATCGACTCGAAGCTGAGGACGAGCGGCGGGTAGCCGTGCGCCTCGAGAATGACGGCTGCCGCCAGCGCGGCCTCGAGACAGTGCGCCGTGCCGAGCCGCACCACCTGCCTGAAGCTCCTCAATGTCGGGCCCCCGGGCGGGGGCTCGGTGTTGTACGGCAGCGAGTTGAGATAGCACTGGACCCGGTCCGGCGTCGGCAGGCGCCGCACCAGGGCACGTTCGGACGAAGAGAACTCAGCCACGTCCCTGTCGCGCCGCCACGAAGACGTTGAACAGGCGCAGGGCGGTGTCGGCGGCACGGAACGTCGGGACGCCGTGGCGCTCGAGCAGCGCGGCGAGCGGATCGTAGAGGGCGCCGGCATCGATCACCGCCACCCACGCCTTCGACAATTCCCGCTTCAGCCGCACGAGCCGCGGCCCAATCGCGTCCGGCTTGGTGAGGTCGTCGCGGTGGCCGTCGCCGGCGGGCAGGCTGTTGAGCGCCGAGGTCAGCGGCACGCAGCCAACGATGCCGACGTCGACGTTGTCGGCTTCCATCACCGCACGCACGACGTGTTCGTAGGCGGCATCGCCGGTCATCGGCGTCAGGTCGATCGGATTGTGGACGTCGACGACCGAGTCGATTCTGGCTTCGCGATAGATGGCCTCGAGCCGCGCCGAGGTGGCCGCGTCGAAGGTCGGCAGTTCGAACCGGCCGAGCGTGTCGGCGATCGCCACGCACTCGAACCCCGCGTTCGAGATGGCGCCGAGACGGGTTCCATCGGCGCGCTTGCCGCGGAGGAACGTGAACAGTCGGACGAGTTCCTCGAAGTCCCCGATGGACTCCGCGACGACGACGCCGGCCGCCCGGGCCAGTTCCCGCGTCACCGTGTAGTCGCCGGCGATGGACGCCGTGTGGCTGGCCGAGGCCTTGGCGCCTGCCGCGGTGCGACCGGCGCGGTACAGGATCACGCTGCGCCCGCTCGCGGTGATCTCCCTCGCCGCCCGCAGGAAGGTCAGCCCATCCAGCTTCGCGAACCCCTCGATGTAGACGGCGAACACCTCGAGACTCGGGTCGTCCTTCAGGTAGGTCAGGTAGTCGCCAACCGTCAGGTCCATCTGGTTCCCGCACGTGATGGCGTATTTCGGGTTCAGCATCCCGAGCTTGCTCATGCGGGCCACGGCGAACGCGCCGCTCTGCGACACGAAGGCGACCGGCGAGACCTCGCCCGAGGGCACCGGCAGCTTGTACTCCGGAATGAACATCGTGTCGTAGTGGCCGGGCAGCGACCGAACACCGAGACAGTTGCCGCCGTTGATGAGCGGTCCCTGCCACGTGCTGGCGCGCGCCGACGCCAGTGACTCGCGCATGCGTCCGACAATGGCCTCGGTGCCGGACTTCTCTTCGAGGCCGCCCGGAATCACGATGATGCTCTCGGCCTTCTGCCCCTCGACGATGTCGGTGATCGCCTGTGGCGTCTGCGCGGCGGAGACGGCCAGGATGAACAGATCCACCGTGCCGGGGATCGACACGATGTCCGGCACGCATCGGCAACCTTCGATGTCGGCGCTGCCAGGCTTCACGACGACGATCCGGTCGCGTGGAAACCCCTCGCGGATCAGGTTGTTCAGGATGATGTGACCGGGGTTCAGCTTCTCGCTCACGCCGATGATGGCCGCCGAGCGGGGCTCGAGCAGGTGTTTCAGCTTGCCGAGCGGCCGAGACGGCTGTGCGGGCACCTGCCCGGTGCCGAGCTTCACGAGGATGTCGAGCGCCGTCAACCGGCCGTCGCTGATGACGAGCGGGTTGATCTCGCACTCGACGATCTCCTCGGGCGCGAACGCGCTGGCGAGCGCCGTGAACCGCCGGACCGCGTCGACGATGGGGGCCACGGCGATGCGCGGCGCCTGGCCCCTCAGCCGCCCGGTCGCCAGGCGTCCGACGGCCAGCCGCGCGATGGCTTCGCGAATCTCGTCATCGTGCGTGACGGTGGGGGAGAAGATGCCGATCTCGCGTCCGGGCTTGAAGTTCTCCGCCAGGAACTCGGTATAGATCCCGCCTGCGCCGAGCGTGACGACCGGGCCGAAGTCATCCGTCCACCGGAGCCCGAGGATCAACTCGTTGCCGAGCGAGGTGTCGTATCTGGCAAACTGGTTGATCGTGAATCCGACGACGTGCGGGCCGCCCAGGCGCGCCTCCATGTCGCGGATCGTCGCGGCGATTGCGTCGCGCCGGTGCTCCACGATCTTCACGCCGCCCACATCGCTCTTGTGCAGAATCTCCGGCGAGATGACCTTGATGACGACACGATCGCCAGCGAGCGCCGTCGTGTCGGCCTGCGCCGCCTGCTCCGCATTCGCGACGAACACGTGCGCCGGCGCGCCGATGCCAATCGCCTGCAGCAGTTCCAGCCCCTCGGTCTCGAGGAGGACGCTGCGCGGGCGTGCCGAGGCGATGACCTGTGCAATCCGCCCGGAGTCGATCGTCATGCCGCCGCCTCCCGCCCCGACCGAAACGCCTCGAGGTTCGTCTCGACGATCTTCTCGCCCTTCGCGGCGAACACGGTCTGGATGTAGTGCTCGAGCGTTTCGACCTTCACTGGCAGGTGATGCGAGGCGGCGCCGACCATGACCATGTTGGTGGCGCGCGCCGAGCCGGCGGCCCGCGCGAGCTTCTCGCCGTCCACCAGCCGGGCGTGCGGCAGCGCCCGAATATGCCCCAGCAGCTCCTCGAGGTCCGGGTAGTCCGGGATGTTGACCATCGGGTTGGTGGACGTGATCACCGCGCCGTCGGTCGACAGGTACTTCAGGTACCGCAGGCTCTCGAGCGGTTCCATGCTCAGGATCATCGACGCGGATCCGAGCGGGATCAGGTCGCTGGCAATCGGCGCGTCGGCGAGCCGCAGGTTCGCGAGCACGGCGCCGCCGCGCTGTGACATGCCGTGGACCTCGGACTGCTTCACGAACAGCCCTTCCTTCATCGCGCTCGACGCGATGATGGCCGAGACCGAGAGCACACCCTGTCCTCCGACGCCGGCAAGGATGATGTCGTATTTCACTGGTGACCTCTTCAGGCTCTGGACTCCAGGCTCCAGGCTCCAGGCTCTGGGCTCTACGCCTTCTTCTTCGACTTCAGCGTCTCGATGCACTCGCGGACGGCGATGATCACGGACAGGCCCGTGTGCTCGATTTCCTTGCGCATGATCTCGCGGTTGGCCTCGGTGTGCCGATGGTGGGCCGTGATCACGTGGCAGTGCGCCGGGGCCACGCCGAGGCCCAGCACCAGCTTCTCGATCCGCGTGGGCGGCAGGATCGTCGGCTGACCGCCCGTCATCGCGGTGGTCTCGTTGTCGAGGATGATGAGCGTCATGTCCGTGTCGGCCGCCACCGCATCCATCAGCGGCGTGACGCCCGAGTGAAGGAAAGTGCTGTCGCCGATGAGCGCGACCGCCGGCCTGAGCCCTGCATCGGACGCGCCTTTGGCCATGCCGACCGACGCGCCCATGCAGACGCACGATTCGACCGCCGAGTACGGCGGCAGCGCGCCGAGCGTATAGCAGCCGATGTCGGACGTGACCACCGGCGTCGCGAAGCCCGCCAGCGCCAGCTTGATCGCGTCGAACGAATCGGCGTGCGGGCAGCCCACGCACAACTGCGGCGGTCTGTTGGGCAGCGTGATGTCCGGCGCGTCGAGGCCCTTGCGTGCCTTCAAGCCGAGCGAACGCCGCACGATGTCAGGTGTCAGCTCGCCATCGGGCGGCACGTGTCCCGACTCCTTCCCGAGGATCTCCAGGTCGGGCGACACGATCCCTCGCAGCATCCGTTCGACGAACGGATAGCCCTCCTCCAGCACGAGCACGCGGCCCACGTGCCCCACCAGCCGGCGAACGAGCTCCACCGGCGCCGGGTAGGCGCCGATGTGCAGGTGCGAGGGCTGAAAGCCGAGCTCGTCCAGGTTCTCCAGGTAGTAGTTGCGGCCGATCCCGGTGGTGATCACGCCGAGATCCCGACGGTCCTCGTTCAACCGCAGGTGGTTGAACGGGGAGGCCTCGGACCATTCGAGGAACGTCGGCTGGCGCGCGAGCAGGTCGTGCCACTGCTTTCGGGCGTTGGCCGGCAGGAGGATCCACGACGACGGCTCGGAAGCCTTGCGGACGGGCTGTTGCGGGCGCGCATCGCGGACACGCACGACGGCACGGCTATGGGCCAGCCGCGTCACGATGCGGATGAGCACCGGGATATGGAAGCGTTCCGACAGGTCGAACGCCTCGCGGGTCATCTCGTAGGCTTCCTGCTGGTTCGCCGGCTCGAGGCAGACGATGCGCGCGAAGTCGGCGTAGTAACGGGTGTCCTGCTCGTTCTGCGAGCTGTGCATGCCCGGATCGTCGGCCACCACCACGACGAGTCCCCCGTTGATCGACACGATCGCGGAGTTCATGAACGGGTCCGCGGCCACATTGAGGCCGACGTGCTTCATCGAGGTCATCGTGCGGCGGCCCGCAAACGACACGCCGAGCGCGGCCTCGTAGGCGGTCTTCTCGTTCGTGCACCAGGCGGCCTTGGGCGCGCCATGCGCCTTCTCGTACCGCACGAGGTACTCGAGGATTTCCGTGGAAGGCGTGCCGGGATATGCGTAGGCGGCAGTCAGGCCGGCGTGGACGGCGCCGAGCGCCACAGCCTCGTCGCCAAGCAGCACCATGTCGGTCATAGATCCTCATCAGGCCATGGATCGCCCGTTCGGACACCCCTCGCGCGTCCTCGTCGTCGATCCCGGCCCCGGCTCCTGGGTTGTACGCGAGTGGTGGGACCAGAGCGATTGCGATGGCTCAGGACTCAGCATGCCTGCCGCGGCGGCCGGCAGACAGCCAGACATTCTTCTACGAAGCGTTCACGGAGGCAAGTGCCGCGATGACCTGGCCGGGCACCCACCCGTTTCCGTCGCGAATCTGGACGAGCCGGCCGTGGCGGTCGATGATCACCGTCCGGAGGTTGTGCGTGATGTCGCTCGGGTCGGTCGCGTCGCGGATCACACTCAGGCCGAGCCGGGCAGCCCACGGATCGAAGCTTTGCCGCAGCCCCGCCGCATAGGTCCAGACGGTCGGGTCGGCGCCGCGCAGGGCGGCGTGGGCCTTCAGCACGGCAGGCGTGTCGAACTCGGGATCGAACGAGATCGACAGCAAATGGACTTTCCCTGGAATTCGACCCTCCTTGACGGCCTTCTGCACGGCGCTGAACCAGGCATCCATGCGCGGGCAGAAATCCGGAATCGGACACCGGGTGTAGATGAACGTCAGCAGGATCGCGGAGCCCCGCAGCGACGACAGCCGGAAGGCGCGGCCATCCTGGTCCAACAGCGTCTGGTCGGGCACCTCGTCGCCCGGTTTCAGCAACTCGACGGCAGGCAGCTCGACGGTCCGCCGCTCGGGCAGTGGCGCGTGGCCGGTCTTCTCTATCTGCTCCAACCACGCCTCATCGTCGGTCACGCAGAGCGTGGCCTTCACCTCGTCGCCCGGCGCAAGTACTTTGGTCGCAGCCGCTTCCTTGACCTTGAAGGGCATCGTCATCGCGGGCATGAAGCCCTTGATGTCGTGGTGGCTTATCGTAATCTCCGTTCCGTCTGGGCGGACCGCAAGTACTTGTCCCGCCAGAGGATAATGCCGAGCTGGCGGCCGGCGGCTGCAGCCAGGCAGGGCTGGCAGCAGTCCGAGGATGACGCTGAATGCCAGGAGCCACGTGACCGGACGGGACGGGTAGGTGCAGCGCATGTTCCATTTTCGCATGGCTTTATGGCTGGCTTGACACGGAAGTTCTGGTATACTCTCGCAGCCATAGTGGAAGCCGCTCGTTCGCCTGTGCGTCGCCACGTCGGCCGAGTGAGCTTTCCCGAGCGTGTGTCCCGAGCGCGCGGGCCCTCTCGTCGATGCTTATGATTTCGCGCGGACTACTTTCGCAGGAGTGACTCGAAGCATGGGTCGGAGACTGTACGTCGGCAACCTTCCGTACAAGACGACGGACGAAGATCTACGGGCACTGTTCAGCCAGGCTGGCGGAGTGGACAACGTTCAGGTAATGCGCGACAGCGTCACGGGAAGAGCGCGTGGCTTTGGCTTCGTCGAGATGGTAGCCGACGAAGACGCCCAGAAGGCGGTTGCGCAGTTTCACCAGCACGCCCTTGAAGGCCGCGCGCTGGTCGTGAACGAAGCTCGGCCGAAGACCCCCGGTGGTGGCGGCGGCGGACGCGCCTATGCCGGTGCCGGACGCTCGGATTACGGCGACAGCGGCGGCGACTACGGCCGCGGTCGCGAACCGCGCTGGTAAGAGGTCACATCCGGCGGCCGGAAGGTCCACTCTTTCGGCCGCCCCGGTCTCACTGTGTGCTCCCGCCCTCAACGCTGGTGGTTTGCTTTCTCGGCGGCCTCCTGAATTTCTCCTGACCGCATTCTCGCCGCAGTTTCCAGGACAGACGACGCCGATGCGTGCTGGCGTGCGAAGCGCACGACTTGGGCTTCGGCCCAGTACCCGTCGGCGGACCTGCCGTCGGCGCGGGCGGCGATGAAGCCACAGTGGCCGCCGTGGGGAGTGATGACGAGGGTGATCGCGGGATTCCCGGTGACGACCGGGGTCTGGAATGGTCCGACCGGGATGAACGGATCGTCGGCCGCCGTGAGGATCAGGGTCGGGACGCGGACCTTGTCGATCACGCGCAGCGAACTGGCCCGGTGGTAATAGTCGGCCGCATCCCGGTAGCCGCTCATCGGGGCCGTGTAGGCATCGTCGAACTGGCGGACCGTCCGGATGCCGCAAAGCGGTGCGGTGGAGTAGATCGCGGGGTAGAGCCGCGCCTTTCGACGCATCCGGCGCTTCAGGGACACCAGGAAATTCAGCTCGTAGAGCCGATTGGCCCGGCGCTCGAGGGCGTCGATGCACGCGGCCAGATCGAGCGTGGGCGACACCGCGGCAAACGCCTTCACCTCGGGTGGACCGTCCTCGCCGTGTTCTCCGGCGAGCTTGAGCGTGATGTTGCCGCCGAGCGAGTAGCCGGCGACGACAATGGCGGAGAGTCGATCGCGTGCGATCAGTTCGCGGATGACCGCGGCCGGGTCGGCGGTGAGCCCCGAGTTGTAGACGCCGACCGAGAGGTGATCCGTCCCGCCGCAGTTGCGCTGGTTGAGGCGGACCACGTTGAACCCGCCCGAGAACGCCTTCTCCGCCATGCCCCGCATGTAGTGCGCATCGGCTGATCCCTCGAGACCGTGCAGGAGCACGAGCGTCGGATGATCTGTCGGCGATGGCTGCCAGTGACACTTGGCGAGCACGCGCGCATCGGGCGCCACGTCGAACAGGCGCACATCCGCATCGGGGAGCCCGGGGAACCGCCGGGGGCGTCCCCACGTGAATATCGTCATCCGGTGCCCGCCAGCCAGCCACGGCGGCGGGACGTAGTCATCGAACGCCATCGCTTTCAGTGTACCGGATCTATTCTTCCCTCCTCATTCCGCGTTCCCCTGATCTACACTACGCGCGCCCCTCCACAAGGAGTTTCCATGCGCGCCAGTCGTGTGTTGCTGATGATGCTACTGATCATCGGGTTGAGCGGTGTGCTGTTTGCCGCGCCGCCGCAGAAGCCCGTGAAGGGCAAGGCGTCCGTCGTCGCGCCCGTCGATGCGCGGCTCGAGGTATTGAAACGCGACCTCGCGACGGAGATCGACGGGCTGAAGGATCTCACCCAGCAGATGGTCGATTCGATCTTCAGCTTCGGGGAAGTGGGCTTCCAGGAGTTCGAGACGAAGAAGTACTGCGCCGGCATCCTGAAGTCGAACGGGTTCGCGGTCGACGAGAACGTGGCAGGGATGCCGACCGGGTGGACCGCGCGGTGGGGGTCGGGCAAGCCGGTGATCGCGCTCGGCTCCGACGTGGACGGTCTGCTCGGGACGTCCCAGAAGCCTGGCATTCCGCGCCACGAACCGTTCATCGAGGGCGCGCCGGGCCACGGCGAGGGCCACAACACGGGCATCCCGTTGAGCATCACGGCGGCGCTCGCGCTGAAGAAGGTCATGGAGCGCGAGAAGATCCCGGGGACGATCGTGGTCTGGCCGGGCATCGCCGAGGAACTCGTCGGCGGCAAGGCGCAGTACGTGAAGGCCGGAGTGTTCAAGGACGTGGACATCTGCCTCTTCTCGCACATCTCGTCGAACTTCGGTGTGAGCTGGGGTGATTCGAGTGGCACGGGCCTCGTGTCGGTCGAGTACTCGTTCACCGGGCAGAGTGCGCACGCCGGCGGCGCGCCCTGGCAGGGGCGCAGCGCGCTCGATGCCGTCGAGTTGATGGATGTCGGCTGGAACTTCCGCCGCGAGCACCTGCGCTTGTCGCAGCGCTCGCACTACGTGATCACCGACGGCGGCGGCCAGCCCAACGTCGTGCCACCGACGGCGAGCGTGTGGTACTACTTCCGTGAGATCGACTACCCGCACATCAAGGACATGTGGAGCCTCGGCAACACGATGGCCGAAGGCGCGGCGATGATGACGGGCACCACGGTGACGTCGCGGCTGCTCGGGTCGGCGTGGCCGCAGCACATGAACAAGACGGTGGCCGAGACGATGTACGCGAACATCCAGAAGGTCGGGATGCCCCCTTGGAGCGAGGCGGACCAGGCGTTCGCGAAGATCGTGCAGCGGGCGATGAAGGTGAAGGACCAGGGGCTCCTGAAGGAAGTCGGGAAGCTCGAAGGCCCGGTCAAGCTCGAGGACAACCGCGGCGGCGGCTCCGATGACATCGGCGACGTGTCGTGGACCGTCCCGACGGTCACGCTCCGGTATCCGGGCAACATTCCAGGCATGACCGGCCACCACTGGTCGAGTGCGATCGCGGAGGCGACGCCCGTCGCCCACAAGGGCGTGACCACCGGTGCGAAGGTGGAGGCGATGACGGCGATGGATCTGCTGGTCAAGCCGGAGCTGGTCCAGCAGGCGTGGGAGTACTTCAAGAACGTCCAGAGCAAGGATGTGAAGTACCAGCCGTTCCCGGGCGAGAAGGACAAGCCGGCCACGTGGCTGAACGAGAAGCTGATGATGCAGCTTCGGCCCGAGATGCGGAAGTTCTACTACGAGCCGGGAAAGTACAAGACGTACCTCGAACAGCTGGGCATTGCGTACCCGCCGGCCGAGACGAAGCAGTGACGCAGGGGTGCCGGGGGTGCCAGCGGTGCTGAGGGTTCTCGAGGTGCAGTGCTGAAGGTGCTGGACCTTCAGCACCGCACCCTCAGCACCGCACCCTCAGCACCCCCCGCACCTTGGGCACCTGCAGCACCGCACCCTCAGCACCCCCAGCACCCTGGGCACCTGCAGCACCTTCCTCTATAATGTGACAACTCACTTTCACGTCCGGAGCGGATTGATCACATGGCCAAGAAGCAGACTGCATCTCACCGTCGCTACCGCGCTGACCTCTCGGAAACACCCGAGTGGATGAAGAAGAAGAAGTGCCCGAACCGGGAGCAGTACATGTCCGGCAAGCGGGTCCTGCCGAAGAACCTGACCGGCAAGGAAAGGCTCTCGGATCTCGTGGACGACGCCTTCCTGGCGTACAACTCGGGGCGGCTGCGCGAGGCGTGCCAGTTGTTCACGGCGAAGATGCTCGAGCCCGATGTCACCATCGGCATGAGCCTGTCGGGAGCGCTGACGCCCGCGGGCCTCGGCTGCTCGTCGATCGTGCCGCTCATCAAGGCCGGCTTCGTGGACTGGATCGTATCCACGGGTGCGATTCTCTACCACGACCTGCACTTTGCCCTGAACTACCCGATCCGGATGGGCAGCTTCAAGATGGACGACACGGACCTTCGCGACAACGACATCGTCCGCGTCTACGACGTCCTGATGGGCTACAGCGACTGCCTGATGGCGACCGACGAGACGCTGCGCAACATCCTGGTCCAGAAGGAATTCCAGAAGGAGATGGGCACGGCGGAACTGCACTACCTGCTCGGCAAGTACGCCGCGGCGTGGGAGCGCAAGGCCGGCCTGAAGGATGTCTCGGTGCTGGCCGCCGCGTACCGCGCCGGGGTTCCGTGCTACACCTCGTCGCCAGGCGACTCGACGATCGGCATGAACGTGGCCGGCGTGGAGCTTCGCGGCAACAAGCTGCGCATGAATCCGGCGATCGACGTGAACGAGACGACGGCCTTCGTGCTGGCCGCGAAGCGGTCGGGCGGAAAGAGCGCCGTGGTGCTGTGGGGTGGCGGCAGCCCGAAGAACTTCATGCTGCAGACCGAGCCGCAGATCCAGGAGGTGCTCCGCATCAAGGAATACGGCCAGGACTATTTCCTGCAGGTTACCGATGCCCGGCCCGACACCGGCGGGCTGAGCGGCGCGACACCGAGCGAGGCGGTGA
Source organism: Vicinamibacterales bacterium (assembly GCA_036504215.1). NCBI lineage: Bacteria > Pseudomonadati > Acidobacteriota > Vicinamibacteria > Vicinamibacterales > Vicinamibacterales bacterium. The sequence continues at coordinate 63,564 of DASXVO010000039.1, forward strand.
GCTGGGGCAAGGTGGACCCGGATCGTCTGCCCGACGCGGTCGTGTGTTACACCGACACGACGATTGCAATGCCGATCCTGACGCACTACGCGCTCGCCACGCACAAGCGGCGCACGCTGCGGCGCCTGTACGACGCGCGGCCGGCGATGGTGAAGGCGCTCACGAAGGAGTACTTCAAGCACAACAAGGTGAAGATGCTCGACGGCTCGGAGCCGAAGTACTAGTCAGGAGCCAGGAGTCAGGAGTCCATGTCAAAGATCTCTCCCAAGCACCTCCAGTCCCTGGCTGCCGAGCACGGCACGCCGCTCGTGGTCGTGGACCACGACGCGATCCGGCAGAACTACGCCACCTTCAAGCGGCACCTGCCCCGCGTGCAGGCGTACTACGCGGTGAAGGCGAACCCGGCGCCCGAGATCGTGCAGACGCTCTACAAGTCCGGCGCGAGCTTCGACGTGGCGTCGTTCCCGGAATTCATGCTCGTCTACGAGCTGATCCGGCGGCGCCCGGCCAAGGAGCGACAGGACTTCGTGTGGGACAAGATCGTCTACGCGAACCCGGTGAAGGCCAAGGAGACGCTCGAGGAACTCAACAAGTACAAGCCGCTGGTGACGTTCGACAACAGGGCGGAGATCGGCAAACTGCAGGAACACGCGCCGAACTCCGGCCTGCTGGTCCGCATCCGCGTGCCCAACACCGGGTCGATGGTCGAGCTGTCATCCAAGTTCGGTTGCGAACCAGGCGAGGCCGTGGCGCTCATCGAGGAAGCGCGCGAGGCAGGTCTGGTCGTCGAGGGACTGAGCTTCCACGTCGGCAGCCAGTGCACGAACTTCGAGAACTTCGTCCAGGCGCTGAACATGTCGGCCGCCGTGATGGAGGAGGCGAAGTCGCGCGGATTCGACCTGAACATCCTCGACATCGGCGGTGGCTTCCCCGTGCGCTACAACCGGCACGTCGCGCCGTTCAGCAGCCTCGCGAAGAGGATCAACGCCGAGATCGACCGGTTGTTCCCGAAGACGATGGAGATCATCGCCGAGCCGGGCCGCTTCTTCGTCGCGACGGCCGTGACGTCGATTGCCACGGTCATCGGCAAAGCCGTGCGTGACGGGAGGGCCTGCTACTACATCGACGACAGCGTGTACCACACGTTCTCGGGCATCATCTTCGACCACTGCCCGTACCACTTCAAGTCACTCCGGAAGGGTCCGACGGAGGTGTGCGCGGTGTTCGGTCAGACGTGCGATGGCCTCGACACGATTTCGCAGTCGGAGGCGCTACCCGAACTGCAGCTCGACGACCTGGTGTATTCGGAGGACATCGGCGCCTACAGCAACGCCTCCGCGACGTGGTTCAACGGCTTCGCTCCTGCGAAAGTCGTGCACGTCAACCAGTAGCGGGCCGCGAACCTGCGCGGTCCCAACCCTCGAGACCGGTGGTGACGCCCTCGGCGGCGTGATGATGCACCACGCGGCACTTGACAGCTGGTGCGGTCACACCTCAGATTACGTGCTACATGACCCAGCCTGCTCCAGCCGATCTCCCGGTCAAACCGGCGGAGTCCGACCCGCGCCGGCGTACGCTGGCCGAGCAGGAACTGATCAACAGCCTCGGCTGGCTGGTGGCGATGCGGTGGCTGGCTGGGCTGGGCGTGCTCGTGGCGACGGCGGTTGCCGAGTACGTTTTCCAACTCGACATTCCGGGCCTCGCCCTGTTCCGCACCGGGCTGTTCATCCTGGCCTACAACGCGGCGCTCCGCTGGTGGCTCGAGTACCTCGGGCGCCGACTGCCGGACTCGACGCGCGCCTACGAGGTGTTCGCGCGAACCCAGATCGTGCTCGACTGGCTGGCGATGACCATCCTGACGGCGCTATCCGGCGGCATCGAGAGCCCCGTGATCGTGTTCTTCCTGTTCCACATCACGATCGCTGCGCTGTTGCTGCCCCATGCCCGCCTCCTCTTCTACCTCACGATGGCGCCCGCCCTGGTGGCGCTCCTCGCACTGCTCGAATACACGGGCGTCGTGTCACACGTGGCGGTGTTCGTCCCGCCGCGGCATCGCAACCTGGTCTACGTCTTCAGCGCCCTCTTCTTCTTCACCGTGGCCTGCTACGTGCTGGCCTACCTGTCGATGTCGATCGCGGTCCGGCTGCGGCGGCGCGAGCGGGAAGTGAGCGGGCTCTACGAGAGCGTCCGCGACACGACGGCCACGCTCGACCTGCAGACGGTACTGAGCCGCCTGGTGGAGTCGGCCACCCGCGTACTGGCGTGCAAGGGTGCCGCCATCCGGTTGATCGACCGCGAACGCGGACAGGTGGCGTTCGTGGCGACGTACGGGTTGAGCGACGAGTACCTGGAGAAGGTGCCGCAGGACTTCCGCCGCGCGCGGCTCGACCAGGCGACGCTGGCCGGCGAGCCGCTGTTCGTGAACGACGCTGCCGAGGACCCGCGCATCTGGCAGCCAGATCGGGTGCGCAAGGAAGGGATCGAGTCGATGCTCAGCGTGCCGCTCGCCGGGAAGAGCGGACCACTCGGCGTCCTCCGCGCGTACGGCGGCGAAGGGCATCGGTTCAGCGAGGACGACGCGGCCTTCCTCGAACTCGTCGCGGGCCACGGTGCAGTGGCCATCGAGAATGCACAGGCGTACCGGATGCTCGAGGAGCTGGACCGTGAGAAATCGCGGTTCGTCCGGACGGCGACCCACGAGTTACGGTCACCGGTGAACGTGATGGAGAGCCTGCTCACCGCGCTGGCCGACGGCTACGCGGGAGCACTGGCGCCCGAGCACGCCGACGTGATCCGACGGGCGCTTCGACGCGTGCAGGCGCTGCAACTCCTGGTGAACGATCTGCTCGATCTCGCTGCCGGCAAGGCGCACGTCAAGCACGCGGAGCGGCGGCTGGTCCGCCTGGCGCCGACGATTGCCGAGGTGTGTGAGCGGTTTCAGGCCCAGGCGGCCGCAAAGGGCGTCGGCCTGGTGGCGGACCTGGCAGCCGAGCCGCTCGAGCTGTGGGCCGACACGGTTGATCTGGACCGCCTCGCGACGAACCTGGTGGGCAATGCCGTCAAGTACACGCCGCGCGGCGAAGTGCGGATCACGCTCGCACGCGACGGCGAGTCGGCGAAATTGGTCGTCGCAGACACGGGAATCGGCATTCCAACCGACGGCCTGGCGAGGTTGTTCGAGGAGTTCTACCGGGCGAAGAACGCCAAGGCGCTCGAAGAAGCCGGGACGGGCCTCGGCCTGGCGATTGTGAAGGACCTGGTGGGCCGCTACGCGGGCCGGATCGACGTGGAGAGCACGGAGGGCCACGGCACGACGTTCACCGTCACCCTCCCGCTCGCCCCCGCGGGGTCCCTGCAGCTGGCCCGCCTGTAGCGACCTCACGACGCGTGCGGCTTCCAGTCGGTCTTGCCGTCGGGGATGCGCTCGAGGATCCGCCTCGTCCCGCCCGTCTCGTGGTCGAACTCCGGCATGGGCGCGTCAGTGATGGCCATCGGGTTGGTCTCGTTGGTATGAAGGGGTTGTGTGAGCAGGCGAGTCGAAGGGTTGCGTTCCGACGAACCACCGGATAGAATGCCGAACTGTGAAAAGTGGCACAGATGCTTGTGCCATCCTTCACAAACCCGCCAGCGGCCTCCACGTCGGCGCAGCAATAGCCGACTGTCTGCGGTCTGACTTCCTGCGGCCGGGCATGCGTCCCGGCTTGCCGACTCCGGGCCTTCCGCAGCGGCCGATAACGATCTGAGAGAGGGAGCACGTCATGGCCAAGATCCTCATCGTGGACGATGACCCCGACATTACCTTCGCTACCGGGTTGTTCCTGAAGAGGGAACAGCACGAAGTGCTGACGGCGTCGAGCCGTGAGGAAGGCATGGCGGCGATCGAGAGCGGCAACCCCGACCTCATCATTCTCGACGTGATGATGGAGCAGCCCGATGACGGGATCGCCATGGCGCAGGAACTGCGCCGCCAGGGGTGCGAGACGCCGATTCTGATGTTGACGAGCGTCGGCAAGGTGACGGGATTCACCTACGACGAAGACCAGGAACTGGTTCCGGTGGACGCGTTCTTCGAGAAACCGATCCAGCCGGAAGCGCTGCTGAAGAAGGTCAACGAGTTGCTCGCGAAGAACAAGGAATAGGGAGACGACCATGCTAGTAGGGCAGCAGCAACGAGTGCAGGATGAAATCCGGGCTCTCGTCGAGCGCCATGGGCGGGCGCGGAACGCTCTGATCCCCGTCCTTCAGGAGCTCCAGCGCAACCACGCGACGATCTCCGATTTCGCCATGCAGGTGATCGCCGACGAGCTCGGAATCCACCCGGCGGAGGTCTACGGCGTGACGTCGTTCTACGCGTTCCTCCGCCAGGAGTCCCGGGGGCGGTTCGTGTTCCGGCTGTGCCAGACGGTCTCGTGCGACCTGGCGGGCAAGTCGCGCGTGGCCTGCCAGTTGGAGAACGACCTCGGGATCGGGTTCGGCGAGACGACGGCTGACGGGCGGTTCAGCCTCGAGTGGGCGAGTTGCCTGGGCATGTGCGACCAGGGCCCGGCGCTGCTCGTGAACGACCGGATATTCACGCGCGTCACGCCGGAGCGCGTGCACGAAATCATCGACGAGTGCAAGCGGACGTTCGGCGCCCACGCGCGCCAGGCCGCTCACGCCTAGATTCACATCCCTTCGAAGGGCAGGTAGCGATGAACCCCGTGAGCAGCAAGAAGACGCCGTTCACCTTCGACAGTATCGAGCCGGAATCCGGCCTGAAGTCGGCGCTCGGGAAGAGCCGTGCCGACATCATCGCCGAGATCAGCGCCTCGGGCCTCCGCGGCCGGGGCGGCGCCGGTTTCCCGACCGGGACCAAGTGGAACCTGGCGGCGGCGGCCAAGGTCAAGGCGGGCGGCAACAAATACGTCGTGTGCAACGCGGACGAGGGCGAGCCGGGTACGTTCAAGGATCGGGTGATCCTCCTCGAGCACGCCGACCTCGTGTTCGAGGGCATGACGATCGGCGCGCTGGCCGTCGGCGCGAAGCTCGGCATCCTCTACCTCCGCGGCGAGTACGTCTACATGCGGCCGCATCTCGACGCGGTGCTCCAGCGTCGGCGCCATCAGAAGCTCCTCGGCACGGCGATTGCGGGCCGCGAGGGTTTCGACTTCGATATCCAGATTCACATGGGCGCCGGCGCCTACGTGTGCGGCGAGGAGACGGCGCTCATCGAGTCGCTCGAGGGATGTCGCGGCGAGCCCCGCAACCGGCCGCCGTTCCCGGTGGACACCGGGTTTGACGGCCAGCCGACGATCGTCAACAACGTCGAGACGCTTGCCTGGGCGGCGTGCATCCTCAGCCGCAGCGCCCACTGGTTCAAGTCGATCGGCACCGACAAGTCGGCGGGGTACAAGCTGTTCAGCGTGTCGGGCGACTGCCGCGAGCCGGGCGTCTACGAATTCCCGCTCGGGATCAGCGTGGCGGAACTCCTCCAGAAGGTGGGAGGCGAGGGCGCCAAGGCGGTCCAGGTCGGCGGTGCGTCGGGCCACTGCATCCCGGCCTCCGAGTTCTCGCGGCGCATCGCGTTCGAGGACATCTCGACCGGCGGCTCGATCATCGTGTTCGGGCCCGGACGCGACATGCTGGAGGTGGCGAAGAACTTCATGGAGTTCTTCGTCGAGGAATCGTGCGGCCAGTGCACACCGTGCCGCGTCGGCAACGCGAAACTCCTCGAGGGCGTCGGGTTGCTGGAGCGCGGCGAGTGCTCGATGCAGTACGTCCAGGAGCTGCTGGGGCTGAGCGAAACGATGCAGCTGGCGTCGAAATGCGGCCTCGGGCAGTCGAGCCCGAACGCCTTCGTGTCGATCGTGAAGCATTTCAAGGACGAGATCATGGGCCGCACGCTGGTCCACTGAGCCGGAGAACGAACCATGAGCGCTGACAAGAACCAGTGTTTCGACACGTCGCGGGCGCCTGTGAGCCAGCGGGGCAAGCAGGTGACGACGAGCGGCGATTCGACCGGCTACATCGGTGGACTGGTCTCGATCACCATCGACGGCAGGGATCACAAGGTGCCGCTCGGCACCACGGTGCTCGAAGCCGCCAAGCAGCTCGGCATCCGCATTCCGACGCTCTGCCATCATCCCGATCTGTGCGTCGCCGGCGTCTGCCGCGTCTGTGTCGTCGAAGTGGAGAACCAGCGGACGCTCCAGGCGGCGTGCGCGTACCCGGTGACCGCGCCGCTCAAGGTGAAGACGCACACCCCGAAGGTGCGGCAGGCCCGGCGTCACATCATCGACCTGCTGCTGTCCCAGCACTACGGCGAGTGCTACAGCTGCAAGCGAAACAACAACTGCGAGCTGCAGTCGCTGTCGAAGGAATACGGCGTCGACTTCTACCGATTCGGACACCCGACCGAGTCGCGGTTCCCGATCGACCGATCGAGTTACTCGGTCATCCGTGACATGGACAAGTGCGTCCTGTGCCGCCGCTGTGTCCGCACCTGCATCGACGTGCAGGAGGTCGGCGTGCTCGAGACGGTCGGCCGCAGCGACCAGACAAGGGTCGCCACCTACCTGGACAAGCCGCTCGGCGAGGTGGTGTGCATCAACTGCGGGCAGTGCATCAACCGCTGCCCGACCGGCGCGCTGCACGCCAACGACACGTCCGACGAGGTCTGGCGCGCGATCGACGACCCGACCAAGCACGTCGTCATCCAGACGGCGCCGAGCCCGCGGGCCGGCATCGGCGAGTGCTTCGGCCTCGAGCCGGGTATTCCGATGACCTACCAGTTGAACACCGCGCTGAAGCTGTGCGGCTTCGACAAGGTGTTCGACACGAACTTCACCGCCGACCTGACGATCATCGAAGAGGGCACCGAGCTGCTGCTCCGCCTGCACAAGGCCCTCGTGAAGAAGGAAGCGGTCGCGTTCCCGCAGTTCTCGAGCTGCTCACCGGGCTGGGTGAAGTACCTCGAGCACTTCTATCCGGAGTACATCCCGAACCTCTCGACGGCGAAGAGTCCGCAGCAGATGTTCGGCGCCGTCATCAAGACGTACTACGCCAAGCTCAACAACCTCGACCCGAAGGACATCGTGACCGTCGCGTTGATGCCCTGCTCGGCCAAGAAGTTCGAGTGCAATCGGCCGGAGATGGACTCGAGCGGCTTCAAGGACGTGGACTACGGCCTCACGACGCGCGAGATGGCGCAGATGATCAAGGAAGCCGGGATCCATCTGCCCGACATGTCGAAGGGCGAGTTCGACGATCCGTTTGGCACGGCGACCGGGTCCGGCGTGATCTTCGGCGCCACGGGGGGCGTCATGGAGGCGGCGCTGCGGACGGTGATCGAGCTGGTGACGGGCAAGAAGGTCGAAAGCCTGTTCGACCACGCAGACATCATTCCGCTGCGGGGCTTCGACGGCGTGAAATACGTCGAGTTGCCGATTCCGGAGGTCAGCCCCGACGTTATCCCGCTCCTCAAGCACCTCATCCCCAACTGGGACTTCCTGAAGGGGGCCACGCTGAAGGTAGCGGTGGCGCACGGCACGGCGAACGCAAAAAGGGTGATGGAGAACATCAAGGCCGGCGGCCAGTTCTCGCAGTGTCATTTCATCGAGTTCATGGGCTGCCCGGGCGGCTGCATCGGCGGCGGGGGCCAGCCGATCCCGACTTCGCCCGAGATTCGCAAGGCGCGGGCGCGGGCGATCTACGAAGAAGACACGGCATGCGAGGTCCGCAAGTCGCACGAGAACCCGGCCGTGCTCAAGATCTACGCGGAGTTCCTGACCGAGGGGCCGTGCGGCCACCTGTCGCACGACCTCCTGCACACGCACTACACGCCGCGGGGGAAATTCATCGGGTAGGCGCCGAGGCAGACAGGCGGCCAGGCGGGCTCGCCACGCCGAAGCGGCATCGAGCAAGACAGCCGCGAAGGCGGGCTCGCGGAAGACCACGACTCGATACGGGGCGGCTCACGAGGGCCGCCCCGTGTGCTGTACGCCGCTCATCGGCCGCCGCGGCCCCGGCCCGCGTGCCGGCTGTCAACCTACGTCAAATCCATCTCCAGCTTCGTCACCGACGCGGCGGGGAACGTGTGCGTCAGACGCCCGCCCGGCGTGGCGGCCAGCGTCTTCTCGACCGGGCGGATCGCATCGGGTCGATCGAACGTGTTCACCGTCTGGATCGACCCGGCGACGAGCGTCGTCACCCGCACGCCCCCCGGCTTCGCGTCCCGTACCGTGATCGCCGCCTCGCGGGCCTGCTGCGGATCCGGATTCGTTACCGTCAACACCAGGCGCCGGTCGTGCAGCGATGCCGAGCCGGCGAGGCCAGGCAGGGCCACGGAGCGTCCGTTCTCGGCGTAGCTGGCCGGGGGCGCCGTGAAGACCGACCGGACGGCGCGGCCGCCCTGGTGCGCCTGATGCATCGCGAACACGTGGTAGGTCGGCGTCACGAGGAACTGGTCCTCGTGGGCCAGGAAGAGCGCGTGCAGCGTATTCACGAGCTGCGCGACGTTGGCCATCATCACCTTGTCGACGTGCCGGTTGAACGTGTCGAGCGTCAGTCCCGCCAGTACCGCATCCCGCATCGTGGACTGCTGGCCGAAGAGGTGCGTCGGATCGACCTGGCTGCCCGGCTTGTACCACGCGCCCCACTCGTCCACGACGAGCTTCACGCGGTGCTGTGGGTCCGCCTCGCCCATCGCCGCCCAGTGGTCGGCGATGAGCGTCTCCATTCGGTTGGCTTCGTTCAGCAGCTCGAACCACTCGGAGACGGGGTAGCCGACGGCCGCACCCTTGCCCTTGGACCAGTCCTGCGTTCGTCCTCCGCTGACGTTCCACGAGTAGTGGTGCAGGGCCCAGCCGGCGACTGATCCGAGGCTTCGCCGCTCGCGCATGGCAGCGAAGAACCGCCTGGTCCACTCGAGGTCGCCGCCGTTTGGACCGGACGCGATGAACGTCAGGTTCTGACCGAAGCGCGGCACCCACTCGATGAAGCGGCGATACTCGGCAGCGTACTCTTCGGGCCGGAAGTTGCCGCCACAGCCCCAGGACTCGTTGCCGACGCCCCAGTTGCGAACGCCGAGCGGGTCGCGATCCCCGGTGGCCGCCCGCGACGCGGCCAGCGTCGTCGCGCCGGCCGGCGCATTGCAGTAGTCGATCCACTCGTAGAAGTCCTTCGGGGACAGGCTGCGCACGTTCGCCGCGAAATACGGCTGGGCGCCAACGAGGCGGCAGAACCGCACGAACTCGTTCGTCCCGAACTCGTTCGTTTCGTACTTCCACGGACCGTCCGGGCAGCCAGGCGGCCACGCCGAGTCGTCTGCCCAGAAGCTCCCGCGGCGCGGCCGTTGCGATCGCGGGCCGATGCCGTCCCGCCAGTTGTAGCTGTCCGCGAAGCAGCCGCCGGGCCACCGAATGACGCCAGGCCTGACGGCGCGGAGCGCCTCGACGAGCGCCTTCCTCAAGCCGCCGATATTCGGCACCTTCGACTGCTCACCGACCCAGATCCCGTCGTAGACCACGGCGCCCAGGTGCTCGACGAAATGACCGTAGATGTCCGGACGGATGACGCCGATCGCCTCGCCAGGCAGGATCTCGATGCCCGCTTCGGACGATCCACCCTGGCTGGCGGCGACACCAGCGGCCGCCGACAGGCGGTCGGTCGCGGGCCCTGCGCACCAGGCGAGGCTGCCCATCGCCGCGGTCTTCAGGAAACTGCGTCGCTGCATCTCGACCTCCAGTACATCACTCATCCCGGGCAACCCTCATTGGTGCGAGGGCATCTGCTGCCTCCAGGATGGCCGACATCATAGCCCGAACCGAGAGACGTCGAGGGCGAAAGTGGAGGGTCCGCTTCGTGACGCGAGGTGGAGGACGCACAAAGCGGGAGCTGCGTCCGGCTCGGTCTTTTCTGATATGTTCATCATCGAGGAGGACAGATGGACCCGCGATATCCGATTGGCAAGTTCGACCCGCGCGATACGACACCGCTTCCCGACATCGTCGCGATGCTGGCCACGTTTCCGACCGAACTGCGGAAGGCGGTCGCCGGGTTGACGATGAAGCAGTTGACGACGCCGTATCGCGACGGGGGATGGACGGCACGTCAGGTGGTGCATCATGTCGCGGACAGCCACCTGAACTGCTACGCTCGGTTCCGCCTCGCGCTCACAGAGGACCGGCCGACGATCAAGCCGTACGACGAGAAGAAGTGGGCCGAGCTGCCCGACGCGAAAGGCGGCCCCATCGACATGTCGGTGGACCTGGTGACGGGGATCCACGAGCGATGGGCGGCGCTGATGCGGGCGATGTCGCCGGAGGACTTCGCGCGTGTCTTCGTGCACCCCGACCGCGGTGAGATGTCGCTCGAACGGACCGCCCGCCTCTATGCATGGCACTGCCGTCACCACCTCGCCCACATTGCGCTGTCGGCGGAGTTGGGACGACCGTAGGGTGCGATCGGTGGACCCGCCCGCGCTCGCGATCCAGGTCGCGGAGGGCCGGGATCGAAGGGATGTGATAAGCTCCGTCTCGTCGCGCCTCGCCGGTACGACCCGGACGTCGTGCTCCTCCCGTGCCCCCCACTGGACTCCGAACGAGATGATGCGGTTCTGGCGTTCCTTCGTCCCAGGCGTGCTCGGGTACGTCGCCGCCAGCCTGGCCTTCACGTGGCCGTTGCCGCTGTATCTGAGATCCCGGTTGCCCGGAGCCACGGATGGGGATATTGGTCTCTACGTGTGGAACCTCTGGGTCTTTCGGCACGAACTCGCGCGGGGCCATTCGCCGCTCGTGACGTCGGCCGTGTTCTCGCTCGAGTCGCCCACCGACCTCAGCCTCCACAACTACACGATATTCGCGGATCTGCTCGCCGCTCCGATCCTGCCGATCCTCGGGGTGGTGGCCACCTTCAACGTTCTGTACCTCGCCCTCCTCGTCCTCAACGCGACGATGATGTTCCTGCTGGCGCGGCGGGTCACCGGTTCGACCGCGTGTGCCTGGCTGGCGGGGCTGTTGTTCGGCTTCTCGCCGACACTCGTCGCAAGGTCGACCGCTCACGCCAGTCTCGTGGCGGCCGCGCCGCTGCCCCTGTTCGTCCTGTGTCTGCTGAACATGGAGTCCACCGGGCGCCGCCGGTGGGCCGTGGCCGGAGGAGCGACGCTGGCCTGGGCCACGATCTGCGATCCGTACTACGGCGTCTACTGCCTGGTGATCGCGGGTTTCCATCTGACCGTGCGGATGCTGGCGGTGCACGTCGGAGACTGGCAGCGGCCGCGGGGAGGGTTCGGTCGGGCGCTCGAGGTGGTGATGGGCGTGCTGGCCCTGTTGTTGGCGAGCATTCTGCTGACGGGTGGATTCGTCGTGACTGTCGGGGCCGTGCGGATCGGCCTCGAGACGACCTACACGCCGGTCCTCGCGCTCACGTGTGCCTGCCTGGCCTGGATGTGGATGGCGGTGCGCCCACGCTTCGCTTGGCGGGAGTCGTTGCACTGGATGCCGCTCGTTCGACTGGCGCCCTACGGCCTCGTGACGGCGATCGGCCTCCTGGCCCCGCTGCTCCACGCGCTGCTTCTGCGCGTGCTGGACGGCCGGTACGTCACGCCGACGGTGTTTTGGCGCTCCAGTACCCCTGGGGTGGACGTCCTGTCGTTCTTCGCGCCCAACCCGAACAACGCCTGGCTCGGCCCGATGACGGCCGATTGGCTGAGCAGGCAGCAGGGCGGAATGGTCGAGAACACCGCGTCGGTCACCATCGTGGCGCTTCTGACGATGGCGCTGGCCGTGCGCTTCGCGGGGTTTCGTCCGCCCGCCCGTTGGTGCGGCTTGGCGCTACTGGCCATCAGCCTGACGCTCGGCCCGTTCGTGACGGTCGCGGGCTTCAACACGTCGATTCCCACGCCCTGGGCGCTGTTGCGGTATGTGCCCCTGATTGGCGGCGCGAGGGTGCCGGCGCGATTCGCCGTTCTGGTCGTGCTGGCGGTCGCGGTAATCTTCGGCCTGGCGCTCCATGCGTTGCTCGAGCGCTATCCGCGCCGGCGCCTGCAGATCGTCGCCGCCATCGGCACGTTGCTGGTGATCGAACTCTGTCCCGCGCCGCGGCCCCTGGCGTCGGCCGAGATCCCGTCGATTTACGACACGATTGCCCGCGGCCCGCGCCCGATGCGTGTCCTCGAACTGCCCTTCGGCGTCCGCGACGGGTTGGGGTCGGTCGGCAGCTTCAGCACGTCCTCGCAGTTCTTTCAGACGCACCACGGCAAGGCGATCATCGGTGGATACCTGTCGCGCGTCTCGACCAAGCGTGTCGGCGAGATCCGACGGCGACCGGTGCTGAATGCGCTCATCGCTCTGAGCGAAGGGCGGGTGCTCGAGCCAGATGCCGCCGCACGGCTCGAGCCGATCGGCCGGCGGTTCATCCGGCGCGCACGGATCGGGTACGTGATCGTGAACCGCGAGCGAGCAAGTCCGGCGCTCATCGACTTCGCGGTTCGCGTGCTGAACCTCCAGAAGGTGGGTCAGGCGGCCAACCGGGATCTCTATCGCACGCCGCTCGACACGCTCGCGGAGGGTGCGGCGGGGGGGGGGGCGGACCTGCTTCGCGAGTAGGACCGCCCCTGTGGTCACGCCTGTTCGGTCTCTTTACCTGCCCGTACCTGGCGACGTATGATGCGGTGCCTTTTCCCCGGCGTCGGGCGTTCGAGTTCGGGCCGGATCTGTCTGACTCTTTCTGCAGGGACTCATCATGGCGATCGTATTGGACGGTTCGGGCCTGACCGTTGAGAAACTGGTGAAGATTGCGCGGCACGGCGAATTGGTGACGCTCGACCCGGCAGCGCTCGAGCGCATCAAAGTGTGCCGGGCGATGCTCGAGGAGAAGCTGGCCGCCCGCGAAATCATGTACGGCACCAACACCGGGATTGGCGAGTTCTCCGAGAAGATCCTGACCGACGATCAGGTGAAGGAGTTCCAGCGCTACCTGGTCTACAACCATGCGGCCGGCATCGGCGATCCGCTCCCGATCGAATCGGTCCGCGCGGCCCTGACGGGTCGGATCAACGTGCACGCGCACGGCAACTCCGCGTGCCGCCCCGACATCACGCTGACCATGGTGGAGATGTTGAACCGCGGCGTGACCCCGGTGGTGTGCCAGAAGGGGTCCGTGGGAGCGTGCGGCGACCTGGCGCCGATGGCACAGGCGGCGTTGCTGCTGATGGGGGAGGGCGAGGCGTTCTTCCAGGGTGAGCGGCTGCCCGGCCGTCTGGCGATGGAACGCGCGGGCATCCCGATTCCCGGCCTGCACGCACGCGACGGCCTGGCGGCGATCAACGGCTCCAACGTGCTCACCGCAATTTCGGCGCTGCACGTGTACGACATGGAGCGCTGGCTGAAGCAGGCGGACATCGCGGCGGCGATGTCGATCGAAGCGCTGCTCGGCAACCTGAAGCCCTACAACTCGAAGCTTCACCAACTGCGCGGCTTCCACGGCGCCATCACCTCGGCGCAGAACATCCTGGCGGTGATTGCCGGGTCCGACCTGACGACCGGCAAGGTGAAGACCAAGGTGCAGGATGCCTACTCGATGCGGTCCACCCCGCAGGTCATCGGCACCGCACGCGACGCGCTCGCCTACGCGCGGTCGCAGGTGGAAATCGAGTTGAATGGTGTCGGCGACAACCCGATCTTCGTCCCCGAACTGAAGCTGACGCTGACCGGCGCGAACTTCCAGGGCTCGCCCGTCTCGCTCCCGATGGACATGGCCGGCGCCGCCATCACGATGGTCTCGGTGATGTCCGAACGCCGGATGAACCGGCTCACCAATCCGGCGCTCTCCGCGGGCCTTCCGGATTTCCTGGCGCATGAGCCGGGGTTCTATTCCGGCCTGATGCTCAGTCAGTACACCGCCGACTCGCTCATCGTCGAGCAGCGGATCCTGTCGATGCCGGCATCGATCCAGTCGATACCGGCCGCGGCCGACCAGGAGGACTTCGTCTCGATGGGGATGAATACGGCCATCAAGAACGGCCAGATTCTCGACAACGCGTACGGCGTGCTCGGCATCGAGTTCATGGCCGCCGCGCAGGGGCTCGACTTCCGGAAGTTCACGCCGGGCAAAGGAACGCAGAAGGCGCGTGAGGTCATCCGCCGCCACGTGAAACACCTCGAGGTGGACCGGCCGCTGTTCGACGACCACAACGCGATGAAGCGGCTCGTCGAGTCGTGCGAGATCCTGGAGGAAGTAGAGGCGCTCGTGGGCCCGCTGGCGTAGCGGACCGCGCCACTGCGCGCCCATCAATACATGGGCCAGCTACGGTTCGGCTCCGATGGTGCTGAAGCAGGCCAGGAGGACGACCGGCGTTCGTGCCCTGACAGGTCGCGGTCATCGCCTTGCCGCTCTTCTTGCTGGGCCCCTTAATCGATCGCCCCACGCCATGAGGTTGCCAATGGTCCGACGCACGTCCGCTCTGATCCTGTCAGTCGCAGCCAGTCTCCTCCTGCTCTTCGGCGCTGCGCCGTCACGCGCGCAGTCGCTCCAGACCCCAGGCGAGCAGTCCGGCTACAAGAAGTACTCCCAGTTCGAAGACGTCACCCGGTTCCTCGACGAGGTGGTGAAGCAGTCCAAGCAGGTGCAGGTTCAGACGATCGGCCAGACCGGCCCGGCCAAGGACTTCCCCGGCGCCAGGCTGTTCCTGGTCGCGATCACCGACGAAGGGGCGGCCACGCCGCAGGCGCTCAACCGTGCGAAGCCGACGTTCATGCTGATTGCGTCCCAGCACGGCAATGAACAGTCGGGCAAAGAGGCCTCGCTCGCGCTCGTCCGCGACATCGCCCTCGGCGAGATGAAACCGCTGCTCAAGCAGGTGAACTTCCTCATCGTGCCGCAAGCGAACCCTTACGGGAACTTCATCAACCGCCGCACCAACGAGCAGGGGCTGGACCTGAACCGCGATCACGTCAAGCTGGAGGCGCCCGAGACGCGGATCATCCACGCCGCGTTCCGCGCCTGGATGCCCGAAGTGACCCTGGACGTGCACGAGAAGGGCGACGACTACTACCGCGTGTCCACGGGCTGCGTGTCGAACGCCAACATCCACCCGACGCTCGAGCGCTTCTCGCGCGACATCCTGTTCAAGCAGGTCGAGCAGGCGGTCACCGCAGCCGGTTACACGTGGTTCGAATACCTCGTGACGGAACGAGTCGGCAGTGCCGGCGCGGCCGGCGCGCCCGAACCGCGTGGGAATCCGTCGGCGCCGCGCGAGACGCTGACCCGGCCGAGCACCACCGACCTGAACGACGGCCGCAACAGCCTGGGGATCTACGAGACGCTGTCGTTCATCCAGGAAGGCTCGTCGCGCCACGACCTCGACACACTCAAGGATCGCACCGGCTGGCAGTACCGCGGCATTCGCGCGTTGATGGAAGCGACGGCGAGGAACGGTCAGGAGGTCGTGCGCCTGGTCCGGGGCCGCCGCGAGGCACTGGCTCGGGATGCCAAGACGTACGCGGCGGACAAGGTCGTCTATCTTCGCATGGAATACGTGAAGGACCCGAAGCAGCCCGAGTTGACGATCAAGCGGTTCGATCGCTCGCTGGATCAGCGCGGCGCGACCGAGCGCGCGGCCACCGAGCCGGCGCCCGCCCCGGTCGAACAGAAGGTCCTCACCCAAGTGGTGAAGAACTGGCTGCCAAAGGTGGAGCCGAGCGTCTCAGTACCGCGTCCGCTCGGCTACATCATCCCGGCCGCGAATCGCGACGTCGTGGACACCCTGATCGCCCACGGTATCGAGGTGGCCTGCCTCACGAAGAGTGCGCAGGCGGACGTGGAGACGTACGAGATTGGGGACGTCGTCCCCGCAAGCGACGACTACGTGGCGCCGGATGCGATCGCGGTGACGAAGAAGGCACTGAGGACAACGGTGGCGGCGGGAGCGTTCTACGTGACCACGGACCAGCCGGCGGCCAATCTGATTCCCAGTCTGCTGGAGCCGCAAGCCGGATACGGGCTGATTCGCTATCGATCCTTCAAGCTTCCTCAGCAGAAGGGCGGGGTGTGGCCCTTCACGCGTGTGATTACGGCTGCGGCATTGCCGCTGGTGCCCGTGAGATAGGGAACCGATTCAGTCTCGCGGCGGCTCCTGGTCGCGAGGCGCGTCCCTGGCCAGGCGGGCCGCCAGGGCTTCGATCGTGAGCGGGGCCGACCCTTCCGCCTTGTTGTTCACCAGCACGTAGGCCGGGATGGCGCGCGCGACGGCGCGCGCCACCAGGTCCACCACCTGCCCGCGTATCCCCTCATCGGGTGCCTGAATCCGGTCGAACGGCGCGAACGCCTCGCGCTGCTGCTCGTACGTCGCTCCCGGCCCGAGCAGCCATCGCACCATCACGAAGGGCATCGACTCGGGCGGCAGCTGTTCCGCCTGCTCGCCGGGCAGCGGCACCGCGGTCCAGACGTTGTACACGTGTCCCGCCCGGTGGCGCGCCAGGACGCGGCCATAACCGTCGGACAGCAACCCTCGGTCACGCAGCTCGACGCCGTACTGAAACTCGTGCGGCAGCGACTCGAGCAGGCGGTCGAGTCCCTCGAGGAAGACGTCGGGCGCGAGGCCAGAGCGTCGCAGGATCGGCGGGAACTGCAGGATGAACGGGCCGGCATGGTCGTGAAACAGCCGCGCAACCGGCTCGAGCAGGCTGTCGATGAGGTCGTCCGCGGACAGGAAGCCCGGGTTCGCCGCTCTCGACCCTCGCTCGGGCAGGACGGGGGAGGTCACCCGCGCGGGCGCCTTGCAGCAACACGGGAACCCGGGAGGGAGTTGTCCGGCGTATCGCTGGAAGTCATCATCGGGGATGCGTGCGTAGTAGCTGCGGTCCACGCCGACCGTGCTGAACAGCGGGTGCTGGACGTATTCGCGCAGACCATCGCGGGCCAGGCCGGCCGCGGTGTTCCGGCTTCGATAGACGAGCCCGTGCCACCCCGGGAAGCTCCAGGAACTCGTGCCGAGTCGGACGCCGGGCGGCAAGGCGGCGGCCACGGCGCGAAGACGCGCGCGCCGCTCCTCGAGGGGCGCGTCGTCGCTCGACGCCGCGCGACGAGTCGGTGCATCTCCCTCATCCGGTGGAAACAGCGAGGGCTGATGAGGCATGGGGTACGACGATTGTACCAGGTGCTGAGGGTGCTGGAGGTGCTGGCGGTGCTGGGGGTGCGGTGCTGAGGGTGCTGGGGGTGCGGAAAGTGCTGGAGGTGCTGGAGGTGCGCTGGCTCTGGGTTTCCGTGGCCGGAAGCCCAGAGCCAGCCGGGAGCTGGGAGCCTACTTGCCCGCGTTCTTCGCGGCGCGGCGGATGATGTCCAGCGCCTCGTCGATCTCGTCGGTCGTCACGTCGAGTGGTGGACGGAATCGCAGGCTCAATCGGCCGCAGCTGAGAATCACGAGCCCGAGTTCGTACGCCTCGTCGCCCACCTTGTCCCGCGTGGCGGTGTCGGGGAAGTCGATGGCGCACATCAGGCCGCGGCCGCGCGCGTTCGAGAACACGTCGGGCCGCCCGGCCTGCATCGCCTCGAGGCCGGCCTGTAGGTGCGCGCCAGCCTTTGCCGCATGCTCCACCAGGCCGTCTTCCTCGATGATCTCCAGGTACCGCGTCGAGCGGACCATGTCCACGAGGTTTCCGCCCCAGGTCGAGTTCAGCCGGCTCGACACCTTGAACACGTTCTCGGGTTCCTCGTCGATGCGCGGGCCGGCCAGCATGCCGCACACCTGCATCTTCTTGCCGAAGGCGAGCAGGTCCGGCTGCACGCCGAAGTGCTGGTGCGCCCAGAACCGGCCGGTCAGGGCCACGCCCGCCTGCACCTCGTCGAAGATCAGCAGCGCCTCGTGCTCGTCGGCCAGCCGGCGGAGCGCCTGCAGGAACTCCGGGCGATAGTGGTTGTCGCCGCCCTCCGCCTGGATCGGTTCGATGATGATCGCCGCAATGTCATCGCGACGCGACGCGAACGCCTGCTCGATTTCGCCAATCGCCTGCCGTTCGATCGCCGCCACGCGGTCGATCTCGACGGCGTTCAGCGGGAAGTGCAGCGCCGGGTTCGTGATCCGCGGCCAGTCGAACTTCGCGAAATACTGGTACTTCCGCGGATCGGCCGTGTTCGTGAGCGACATCGTGTAGCCGGTGCGCCCGTGGAACGCATCGCGGAAGTGGATGACCTGGTGTCCCTTCTCCTCGCGCAGGCCCTTCCGGAAGTTGCGGCGGACCTTCCAGTCCATGGCCGCCTTGAGCGCGTTCTCGACGCCCAGCGCGCCGCCCGCCACGAAGAAGGCATAGGGCAGGTACGGGGGAATTCCCACGCGCGCGAACGTGGACACGAACTCGGCGAACTCGACCGTGTAGATGTCGGAGTTGGTCGGGTTCGCAAGCGCCGCCCGCAGGAGTTTCTCCCGGAACACCGGGTCCGCCATCTTCGGATGGTTGAGGCCGAGCGGTGCCGTGGCGAAGAACGAGAACATGTCGAGTACGGCGCGACCGCGGCGCGCGTCCCACAGACGCCGTCCCTTGCTGCGGTCGACGTCGAGCACCATGTCGTACCCGTCCGCCAGTATGTGCTGGCCCAGCGTCTCGTGCACGAGCGCCGGGCTGATGGTGGTCACACTCTTCATACGGTCTCTCCTTCGGCGACTGGGGCAACGTACGTTTCTTCCTTCACGGTCGCGAGCACGACCACGGTCCGGGTCCGGCTGACACCCTCGAGAGAGCCCAACTGGTGGAGCAACAGCTGCCTCAGCGCTTCCATGTTGCTCACCCGCACCTTCAGCAACAGGGAGAACTCGCCGGTGACGTGGTGACACTCGAGCACCTCGTCCAGCCCGATGACGCGCTCGAGCAGCGTGGACTCGTGACGCGGTTGGTCGAGGAAGACCTCCACGAACGCCGTGATCGACGCGCCGACCGCCTGGGGGTCGACGAGCGCCGTCCAGCGGCGAATGACCCCCGCGGCCTCGAGCTTCTTCAGCCGCTCGTGAACCGCTGCCGTCGACAACCCGACCTGTCGCGCGATCTCGGACTGCGCGAGCGACGCATCCCTCTGAACCAGCGTCAGAATCAGCCGGTCACGGTTGTCCAGATCTGGGAAAACATTCGCTGCTTTCATCTCATATCAATAATAAATTCTGAATCATCGCCGCGCAACAGAAAAAGAGACGGAATCAGACAGAAATGCGAGGGAAGCAGCGTTCCGGCAGCCCTGAACGGCGAACGGCTGCAAAGGAGACGTCCAGACGCGAGTGGGGGCGCTGCTGACCTTCGGCCACGACGCGCAAATTTACCCGGATGATATTGACAATGCCAATTCACCCGGGTAATATCGCTTCATGGAACTCGAACGGACCTACACCGCCTTTGCCGGCGACACGCTCGTCGCCTCGGCTGACGTCAAGTCCATGCTCGTGCGCACGAAGAAATACCTGGACCGCACAGGCGACGACCGCATCCTCATCTTCGACGACCACACCGGCGCCCAGGTCGACTTCGATTTCCGCGGCACTGCGGATGACGTGCTGGAACGGCTGTCCAGTCATCCGCTCTTCAGGGCCCGAGAGAGGCCTCCAGCCGAGCGCAGTGGTCCCGGTCGTCCGAAACTCGGCGTGCTGTCCCGCGAGGTCTCGCTGCTGCCGCGCCACTGGGACTGGCTCGAACAGCAGCCGAACGGGATATCGGCAGCGCTTCGTCGGCTCGTCGATGAAGCGAGGAAACGGGAGCCGGCCTCCGACCGCGCGCGCGGCGTACGTCATGCGGCGAGCCGGTTCATGACGGCGATGGCGGGCAATCTCGCCGGTTTCGAGGAGGCATCCCGCGCGCTCTTCGCCAACGACGTCGGTCGCATGAAGGCGCTCACGCACGGATGGCCGAGGGATGTTCGGAAGCACCTCTGGCGCCTGGTCGACGAATCGGTGCGCCTCGAGGCGTCGGAGAACCCGGCAGACGAGTGAGCGGGTGGGAGCGCGACCGTCCGAGGCGTGGCGGGTGCGTCCGGGTCGCGGAGTTGGCGGGCGTGACACCGCACGGGTGCGGCGCGGTACAATGGAGACGTGAAGGCCAGACGCGAGCAGGACGCCCTCGGCACCGTGGAACTCGACGACGACCTTCGGTACGGGGTGCATACGGTTCGGGCGCTCGACAACTTCCCCCTGTTAGGGCGGCCGGTACATCCGGCGCTCGCCCGCGCGTTCGGTGCGGTCAAGCTGGCCGCCGCGCGGACCAACCGGGCGCTCGGTTACCTGGATCCGGCCCGGGCGGATGCGATCGAACGTGCCTGCCAGGAACTGATCGACGGCGGCCTCGTCGCGGCGATCGTCGTCGACGCGCTGCAGGGCGGCGCGGGCACCAGCACCAACATGAACGTGAACGAAGTGCTGGCCAACCGGGCGCTCGAGGTCCTGCACCTTCCTCACGGAACGTACGGTACCGTCTCGCCGCTCGACGATCTCAACCGACACCAGAGCACGAACGACACGTACCCGACGGCCTTGCGCATCGCGGCGATCTGGCGAAACCGGGCGCTGGAGCCCGCCGTCGTCGCGCTGCAGGAGGCCTTCCAGGCCAAGGAACGCGCGTTCGCGCACGTCGTGAAGGTCGGCCGCACCGAGATGCAGGACGCGGTGCTCACGACGCTCGGTCGCGAAATGGGTGCCTATGCCGAGGCGCTCAACCGTGACCGCTGGCGGCTCAACAAGTGCGAGGAGCGACTGCGCGTCGTCAACCTCGGAGGGACGGCGATCGGCACCGGTCTGGCCGCGCCGCGAGAGTTCATCTTCAGGGTCGTCGACGAACTTCGCGACATCACCGGCCTCGGACTCGCGCGCGCGGAGAATCTCGTCGAGGCGACGCAGAACGCCGACGTGTTCGTCGAGGTGTCCGGCCTGCTCAAGGCGCTGGCGTCCACCCTCGTGAAGATCTCGGGCGACCTGCGTCTCATGTCGTCGGGGCCGCGCGCGGGGTTGGGTGAGATCCGCCTGCCAGCGCGTCAGGCTGGCTCGAGCATCATGCCGGGCAAGGTGAATCCGGTCGTGCCCGAAGCCGTGACACAGGCGGCGCTGATGGCCATCGGCCATGACCACGTGATCACGTCTGCCGTGATGATGGGCAGCCTCGAACTGAATCCCTTCCTGCCGCTCGTCGCGCACAGCCTGCTCGAGAGCTTCGACCTGCTGACCGCGGCGTGTGACGTGCTGCGACGCCACTGCGTCGACGGCATCGAGGCGGACGAGGCACGTTGTCGCCGCGATGTGGAGAGTGCCACCGCCAGTGCCACGGCGCTCGTGCCTCTGATCGGGTACGAGTCGGCGAACGACCTCGTGCTCGAGGCGGCGCGGGACGGCCGCGGCCTCAGGGAAGTCGCGGTCGCCAGCGGGCTGGTGACGGCCCGACAATTCGATGAGCTGACGAGTCCCGAGGCGGTGTGTCGGCTGGGATTTGCCGCGAGAGCCCAGGCTCTCGACCCCGACCATTGACCCTCGACCTGGACTCCGGGCTCTCGATTCTGGACTCTGGACGACAAGGCCACTGACCCATGCAGCCAACTCCCCGTTCGCTTCGGCTCCACATCGGGATCTTCGGTCGGCGCAACGTCGGCAAGTCGTCGCTGTTGAACGCGATCACGCGTCAGGAGGTGTCCATCGTATCCGAGGTCGCGGGCACGACCACCGATCCTGTCGAGAAACCGATGGAACTGCTGCCGCTCGGTCCGGTGCAGTTCGTGGATACCGCCGGCGTGGACGACGAGGGGGCCCTCGGAGCGCTCCGCATCGAACGGACGAAGGCCGTGCTGGACCGTGTGGACCTGGGGGTCATCGTCACGGAGGGAGGGGCCTGGGGCCCGTTCGAGGAGACGCTGCTCGGCGAACTCGAGGCGCGCCGCGTGCCGGTCCAGGTGGTGTTCAACAAGTCGGACCTGAAGCGTCCCGACGCGCCAGAACGTGAGCGGCTCGAGTCCGTTCACGTGCCGTTCGTCGTCATCTCCGCGCTGGACGGATCCGGTGCGATGACCCTGCGCGAAGCGCTCCTCGCGCTCGCGCCGGGCGATTTCTTCGACAACCGTCGTTTGGTGGCCGATCTCGTGCCGCCCGGCGAAGTTGCCGTGCTCGTTGTCCCGATCGACAAGGAAGCGCCGAAGGGGCGATTGATCCTGCCGCAGGTCATGACGATTCGCGATCTGCTCGACAGCGAGTCGATGGCGCTCGTGACGCAGGAGCGGGAGCTGCGGCGCGCGCTCGGCCGCCTGACGCGGCCGCCGGCGCTCGTCGTGACCGACTCGCAGGTCTTCCTGAAGGTCGCCGCCGACGTGCCGCCGGACGTCCCGATGACGTCGTTTTCGATCCTGATGGCACGCTTCCAGGGCGACCTCACCGAGCAGGTGCGCGGGACGCGCGGCATCGAGCGGTTGCAAGGTGGCGACCGCGTGCTCGTTGCCGAGTCGTGCAGCCATCATCCGGTGGGCGAGGACATCGGCCGTGTGAAGATTCCGCGCTGGCTGACGCAGTACGTCGGTGCGCGCCTGGAGTTCGAACACGTCCAGGGTCGCGACTTCCCCCGAGACCTGTCGCCGTACCGGCTTGTCGTGCACTGCGGCAACTGCGTGGGCAACCGGCGCGAGATGTTGTCGCGCATCCACCGGTGTCGAGAGGCCGGCGTCCCCATCACCAACTACGGCCTGACGATTGCCTACTCGCTTGGGATTCTCGACCGCGCGCTGCAGCCCTTTCCTGCAGCGCTGGAGGCCTCGCGTGCCGCTCGCGCTTGATCCTCTCGATCACGACACCCTCGTCGGCTGGCTCCGCGAACCGGATCCGGTCGCTCTCGAACGGCTGTGGCAACGTGCGGACGTCGTCCGTGCTGAACACGTGGGCGACGCCGTTCACTTGCGCGGCCTGATCGAAGTGAGCAATCACTGCGTCCGCTACTGCCTGTACTGCGGGATCCGCGCATGTTCTCCCGGGATCACCCGGTACCGGATGACCGCGGACGAGATCCTGGCGTGTGCCCGCGAGGCCAGGAGGCTCGGCTACGGAACCGTGGTGTTGCAGTCGGGCGAGGACCCCGAGCTGACACGCGAGTTCGTGGAGGACGTCGTGCGGGCGATCAAGGTGGAGACCGGGCTCGCCGTGACGCTGAGCGTTGGGGAGCGGAGTGACGGGGACCTGATGGCCTGGAAACAGGCCGGCGCCGATCGATTCCTGCTCCGCTTCGAGACCTCGGACCCGGACTTGTACCGGCGCATCCATCCCTCGCTGCCGGGCACGCTGTCGGACCGCGTCGCCCAGTTGCTGCGGATGCGCGAGATGGGCTACGAGATCGGCAGCGGGGTGATGGTGGGTGTCCCCGGTCAGACCTACGATATCCTCGCCCGCGACATCGAGTTGTTCCGCGATCTCGACATCGACATGATTGGCATCGGACCCTTCCTTCCCAGCCCGAGGACGCCGCTCGGTGGCGAGGCGGCAGCGCGGCTGTGCGCGCCGGACGGCGACCAGGTGGCCAACAGCGAGTCGATGACGCTCAAGGCAGTCGCGTTGACGCGATTGGTCTGCCCGGAGGCCAACCTGCCCAGCACGACGGCGCTGGCGACGATCGACCCGGCCACGGGCCGCGAGCTGGGGCTGGTGCGCGGTGCGAACATCGTGATGCCCAACGTCACGCCGCCGGCGTATCGCGTGCTGTACGAAATCTACCCGGGGAAGGCCTGCATCCACGAGACCGCGCAGGCGTGCCGCGGCTGTCTCGAAGGCCGCATCCGATCGATCGGCCGTGTCGTCGGCTCGGGCCCCGGCGGACGTCGCCGGAGCGCGGCCGTTCTCCCGAGCTGACGCCGGGCGGCGGACGTGCCACGCCGAAGCGGCGATCGTGGAGAAGACCGCGAAGTCGGGTCACGAGGTTACACGGAGCACACCGATGACTCGAGCCCTGGTGCCCTCCGTGTCTCAGTCGCTTCGTTCTCGGCTCTCCGAATCTGGACACCAGGTCAGGACACGCTGAGCGGCGCCGGTGGGTTCGCCGCCTGGGCGCTCTGGGCGTGGAGCACGACGAGGAAGGTGCTGCCGACGTTCGGGGCGCTCTCCACCGTGACGTCGCCGCCGTACAACTGAGCCAGCTTCTTCACGATCGACAGCCCGAGTCCCGTGCCGGGAATGGCCCGCGTCCGATCGTTCTTGATCCGGACGAACTCCTGGAACAGCCGTCCCGCTTCGTCAGGTGAGAGCCCGATGCCGGTGTCGGCGACCTGGAACCGAACTCCCGTGTCCGTCGGTTCGATACACACCTCGACACGGCCGCCGTCGCGGTTGTACTTCACCGCGTTGCTCACGAGGTTGTTGAAGAGGATCTCGAGCTCGCCGCGGTCCGCGACGATCCACACGTGCTCGGGAGCATGAAGTGCCAGGGACACCCGCCGCTCGGCAGCTGCCGTGGCCGCCGTGTCGAGCGCCGCCTGGGCCACCTCGCGGACGTCCACCTGGCTGAACTCCCGCCGCTTCTGTCCCGACTCGATGCGCGTCAAGTCGAGGAGTTCGCTGATGAGCCGCCGCATCCCGCCCGCGCGCGCCAGGGCGCGGTCCACCACCTGCGCCTGGACCACCGGATCGGTTCCCGCGGTGCCGTCCTTCAGAATCTGGAGGAAGCCCTCGATCGCCGCGAGCGGCGCCTTCAATTCGTGGCCGAGCACCGAAATGAACTGGAAGCGCACCTGGCGCTTCTCCAGGGCCAACTGCCGCGCCTGCCGCTGCACCATCAGGTGCTTGACGACGCGCCGGACCGCGACGCGCAGCTCGTCGGGAGTGAAGGGCTTCGGAAGGAAGTCGTGGGCGCCGCGCTTGGTCGCATCGATGGCCGTCTCGAGCGTGGCGTAGGCGGTGATCATCACCGTGAGCGTCTGGATGTTCCGCTCGCTGATTTGCCTGAGGACGTCGAGGCCGGAGATGCCCGGCAGCTTGAGGTCGAGCAGCACGATGTCGGGCACCGCCGCGGCCATCCGTTCGAGGGCCTCCTCGCCGGTCTCCGCGGTCTGCACGTCGAAGTTGACCGCGGCCTCGGTCTGGTCGCCGACCCTCACCGTGAAGGTGCTGAGCACCCGCGCGATCGCCATCCGCATCCCGGTCTCGTCATCGACCACCAGCACTCGGAGGGTTTCCATCTCACACCTCAAGACACGCCAACCACCAGCGTTTCTGGTTCCAACGAGGCTTGCCGTCGGTCCGAGGCACGCCTCGCTGGAATTACCTGACCGTCAGCAGCCGGTCCATCTCGCGCCGCAGTTGCTCGAAGCGGATGGGCTTGGCCAGCACGGCGTCCGCCCCCACCCACGCTCGTTCCGCGGCGGACGCGGGGTTGAAGCTCAATCCGGTCTCGCTGGTCACGGCCGTGACCATGATGATCGGCAGGCCGGGGAACGCACGCTTCAGATGATGCGACAGGACGAAGCCGTCATCGTGTCGTTCCATCATGAGATCGAGGATGGCGAGGTCCGGCGTGAAGTGGCGAATCGCCTCCTCGGCCTGCGAACGCGTGGCGGCGGTCGTCACTTCGAAGCCGGCGTTCTCCAGCTGAATCCGATGCTGGAAC
Source organism: Vicinamibacterales bacterium (assembly GCA_036504215.1). Classification (NCBI taxonomy): domain Bacteria; kingdom Pseudomonadati; phylum Acidobacteriota; class Vicinamibacteria; order Vicinamibacterales; species Vicinamibacterales bacterium. The sequence goes on from DASXVO010000039.1 coordinate 89,132, forward strand.
AAGAAGTCCTCGTCGTCGTCCACGAGGAGGATGTTGATGGTGGCGCGTGTGCTTGACATGATCTTCCCAGGTTGAATACCGGCTGCGAGCGGCCGTGGGGCCAGCCCCTGTGCCGCTCAGGCCGCCGTGGCGCCGCTCTCCCGCCGTCGCGGCAGCACGACCGTGAACGTCGTTCCCGTCGGACCTCTGGCGGCGTCGGCGTTCGAGTGGACTTTGATGTCGCCGCGATGCATCTTCACGATGCCGTAGCTGACCGCGAGGCCGAGACCGGTGCCCTTGCCGACCTTCTTCGTCGTGAAGAACGGCTCGAAGAGTTTCGGGAAGTGTTCGGGCGGGATCCCGACGCCGGTGTCCGATACGATGATGCGGACGTGGTCCGCATCATCCTCGGTCCGAATCCGCAACACGCCGCCGTCCGGCATCGCCGCGAACGCGTTGCTGACGAGATTCACGAGGACCTGCGTGATTTGGTCCGGATCCACTTCGATGGACGGGTCGCTCACCTGGTGCTCGACCTCCACCTCGACGCCGAGCGGGTGCGCGACGCCGCGGAGGCCGCGTTGCACGAGTTCAGCCAGGTCGATCCGGTCGTGCTCCACCTTGTTCTGCCGCGCGAAGTCGAGGAGGCCGGCCACGATCTTCTTGCAGCGATCGGCCTGCTCGACCACCATCGCGAGGTCTTCGCGGTACTCGGGCTTGTCGCCGATCTGCTCCATTAGGAAATGGGCATACATGATGACGACGCCGAGCGGGTTGTTGACCTCGTGCGCGATCCCGGCCGCGAGCTGGCCCATGCTCGCGAGCTTTTCGGAGCGCACCAACGCGACCTGGGCGTTGGCGAGTTCCTCGTTGGATCGACCCAGTTCGTACACGGTTTCGCGCAGGTGCTCGATGCTGTGAGGCAGACACATCTCGGGCTCGGCCAGACCGCGGTAGATGGCGCTCGCCAGCTCACGGCAGCTCGAGTACCCGCACGCCCCGCAGTTCAGCTCGTTGGTCGGATCCGGCTTGCCCAGGTCGGTCAGCAGCCGCTGCAACTCTTCCGGCGACGGTACCGGCAGGCGCAGATCCTTGGCGGCATAGGCGCGGGAGAGATCGACGTGCGCGTAGCTGGCGATGCGTCTCTCCCAGGCGGCCTGATCGCTTTCCGCGATCCGCCGGCGGACATACTGGCTGACGCGGGCCCGGCGGCCGAAGTGCGGCAGATCGGAACTCATCCCGGGGCCCATCGTGCAGCCGCGGCAGAAGAGGACTTCGAGCAACCGTGTGTCGAGCAGGCCCGATTCGGCTTCCTTGATGGCCTGCGCGAACTCGGCGGGGCCTTCGGCGACCATCACGTGACCCGTGACGAGATCCTCCTGGATGCCGGCCACCTGCAGCATGCCGCCGCTGAGCGGGAACAGGCCGCCGCCACGGCTCTGGGGCGGATCGAAGTCGAAGGCGGGAACGACCTTCGGGTCGAGATCGCGCGACGCGACCATCTGACGCAGTTCGGCGAAGGTGAGCGCCTCGTCCACCTCGCCCTGCAGCTCGGTTGACTCGCGCTTCTTGGCGATGCACGGGCCGACGAAGACGATCCGGAGGTCACCGCCGTGAGCCTGCCGGAGCAGCCGGGCCGTCGCAATCATCGGCGAGACGATCGGGGCGAGGGCGGCCGTGAGGTCGGGATAGTAGCGCTCGACGTACCCGACGACCGATGGGCAGGTCGTGGCAATCCAGAGCTTGTCGGTGTCGCGGGAGACCAGCCGCCGGTATTCGAGCGCCACGAGTTCGGCGCCGAACGCGACTTCATGTACCGACGCGAACCCCAGGGCCCGCAGCGTGCCGACGACCGCCGGGTAGTCGAGGTCGATGAACTCGGCCGGGAAGCTGGGCGCGATGATTGCTGCGACGGGCTCGGGGCCGGCCAGCAGCGCTTCGACGGCCTCCACCGCGGACACGACGCTCTTGGCGGACTGCGTGCACACCTTCACGCACACGCCGCAGCCGATGCAGCGTTCCGGCAGCACCTGCGCCTTCAGGTCGGCGATGCGGATGGCCTTCGCCGGGCACTCACGCACGCACTGGTAGCAGACGCGGCACCGTTCGCCGATCGTGGACACCAGCGGGACCAGGGTTGCGTTCACGTCAGGGCTCGCTCTCAGGGCTCTCGGCTCGTGGCCCACCGTCTACATGACTACGTTCCGCGCCTCGTATTCCGTGTGCAACAGTTCGTGGCTGCGGTGCGACAACGGCTTCTCCAGGAATTCCGCGTAGAGCCGGTGGATGGCCGGGTTCTGATGCGACGCGCGCAGCGGGGCGTCGCGGTCGATCGCGTAGAGGGCCTGCATCCGCGCGCGCACCGCATCGGGCGAGGCCGCGCGCGGCTGGCCGCCGCCGTTGATGCACCCGCCGGGGCACGCCATCACCTCGATGAGGTGGAGGTCCTTGCGCCCGGCGCGAATCTGCTCGACCAGCGCCCGGGCCTGCCCGAGCCCGGACACCGCCGCCACACCGATCTCGCGACCGGCGATCGTCGCCCGGTACTCCTTGATGCCGTCGAGACCGCGAAGTGGCTGGATCCTGGCGGGCGCGGCAGGCTCGCCGGTGAGGAGGAAGTGCGCGGTCCGCAGCGATGCCTCGGCCACACCGCCGCTGGCGCCGAAGATCTTCCCGGCCGCGGTGCGCTCGCCGAACGGCGTGTCCGGTGCCTCGGGCGGGAGCGCGTTCAGGTCGAGGCCGTGCATCCGGATGAGCTCCGCGAGTTCCCGCGTCGTCAGCACCGCATCGATGTCAGGGCGGCCGTTGCGCCCCATTTCCGGCCGTCCCGCCTCGAACTTCTTCGCGGTGCACGGCATGACGGCCACGCTGAAGATGCGGGAGGGGTCGATCTTCTCACGATCGGCGAAGAAGCTCTTGATGACCGCACCGAGCATCTGCTGCGGGCTCTTGCAGGTCGAGAGGTGCGGGATCATGTCGGGGTAGAACTGCTCGACGAACTTAATCCAGCCGGGCGAGCAGCTCGTCATCATCGGGATCGGCGCGTCCGCCGTGGTCAGCCGCTGCACGAGCTCGGACGCCTCTTCCATGACCGTGAGATCGGCGGAGAACGCCGTGTCGAACACCCGGCGGAAGCCGAGTCGGCGGAGCGCGGCGGCCAGCACACCGTCCACATCGGAGCCCGGCTTCGCACCGAACTCCTCAGCCAGGCTGACCGACACCGCCGGCGCGTGCTGGACGACGACGAATCGGTCGGGGTCGCTGAGCGCGGCCATCACTTCTTCGAGCGCGCTGTGCTCGTTGAGCGCGCCGGTCGGGCACACGGCCACGCACTGGCCGCAGTTGACGCAACTGCTGATGTTCGGCCCCTCGTCGAACGCCGTTCCCACGCGGGCCCGGCTGCCACGGCCGATGAAGTCGAGCGCGCCCACCGTTTGGATCTCCTCGCACACGCGCACGCACTTGCCGCAGAGGATGCACTTGGCCGGCTCGCGGACGATCGCCGGGCTCGCCACGTCGAGGCGGGCCGGGGTGCGGCCGCCGAAGTATCGGCGACGCCGGACACCCAGTTGCTCGGCCAGCGCCTGCAGCTCGCAGTCGCCGCTGCGCGAACAGTAGAGGCAATCGTCCGGGTGGTTGGCGAGCAGGAGTTCGACCAGCGTCTTGCGGGCATCGACGGCGCGCGACGAGTGCGTGCGGACCTTCATGCCGGACGCGACTGGGTACGCGCAGCTCGGCACGAGGCCGCGCTGCCCTTCGACGTCCACGACGCACATGCGGCAGGCGCCGCTCGGCGGCAGGCCGTCGTAGTGGCAGAGCGTTGGGATGGTGATCCCGGCGCGCCGCACGGCCGTGAGCAGCGTCTCGCCGTCCTGCGCATCCACGGTCCGTCCGTTGACCTCGATCTTGATCACAACCTCTCCTCGCGAAACCACAGCCACCGAGTCATGTCGTCACGCCGCCGTCACCGCGTCGAAGTGGCACACATCCACGCAGGTACCGCAGGCGATGCAGCGTTCCGGGATCACGTGGTGCGGGCTCTTCAGCGTGCCGACGATGGCCTCGGACGGGCAGTTCTTGACGCACACCGAGCAGCCCGTGCACTTGTCCTCGTCGATCGTGTACTCCAGCAACTCGCCGCACGCCTTGGCGGGGCAGCGCCGGTCGTAGACGTGCGCCTCGTACTCATCGCGGAACCACCGGAGCGTGCTCAAGACCGGGTTCGGCGCCGACTGTCCCAGCCCGCAGAGACTGGTGTCCTGAATCACCTGCGCGAGGTGCTCGAGGTTCATCACGCTCCGGAACCGCTCGAGCGCCTCGAACTCCTTTTCGTTGCGGCGGCTGCGCGACAGACTCTCCAGGATTTCCAGCATCCGCCGCGTGCCCTCGCGGCACGGGATGCACTTCCCGCAGCTCTCACGCTGGATGAAGTCCATGAAGAACTTCGCGATGTCGACCATGCACGTCGATTCGTCCATCACGACGAGTCCGCCCGAGCCCATCATCGCGCCGACACGCTTGAGCGACTCGTAGTCGATGTCGATGTCGAGGTGCTGCGACGGGATACAGCCGCCAGAGGGGCCGCCAATCTGCACAGCTTTGTACGCCTTCCCGTTCGGAATGCCGCCGCCGATGTCGAAGACGATCTGCCGGAGCGGCGTGCCCATCGCCACCTCGACCAGCCCGGTGCGCGCCACCCTGCCGGAGAGGGCGAAGACCTTGGTGCCCTTGCTCGTCTCCGTCCCGATGCTCGTGAACCACTCTTCGCCGTTGAGGACGATCGCCGGCACGTTCGCGAGCGTTTCGACGTTGTTGATCACCGTCGGTTTGCCGAACAGGCCGCGGACCGCGGGGAACGGCGGCCGCGGTCGCGGCATGCCGCGACGGCCCTCGATGCTGTGGAGGAGCGCCGTTTCCTCGCCGCAGACGAATGCGCCGGCACCCTGCTTCAGGGCGATCTCCAGGCTGAAGCCGGAGTCGAGGATGTTGCGGCCCAGGAGACCGAAGGTCTTCGCCTGTGCCATGGCGTGCTGCAGCCGCCTGATGGCGAGCGGGTATTCGGCGCGGATGTAGATGTAGGCCTTGCTCGCGCCTATCCCGTAGGCGGCGAGCGCGAGGCCTTCGAGCACGCGATGCGGATCGCCCTCGATGACCGCGCGATCCATGAACGCGCCCGGGTCGCCCTCGTCCGCGTTGCAGACCATGTATTTCTGATCCGCGGAGTGCTTGAGCGCGATCTTCCACTTGGTGCCCGTCTTGAAGCCGCCGCCTCCGCGTCCGCGCAGGCCGGCGCGCTCGATGAAGTCGCACAACTCGGCCGGCGTCCGCTCGCGCAGGGCCCTGGCCAGGCCCGCATAGCCGCCGCGTGCGACGTATTCCTCGAGGCTCGTCGGGTCGAGGATGCCGCAGTTGGCGAGCACCCAGCGCGTCTGGCGCGCGAAGAACGGATGCTCGTCGAGATACGCGACGTCGGGCCACCCTTCGACGTTCGCGCCCCGGAACTGCCCCAGCGGCGTGACGGGGAACGGCGTGCCCCCGAAGACGCTGTCCAGCAGGGAGTCCACGTGTTTCTCGGTGACGCGCGGGAAGCTGAGGCGTGTGCGACCGACGAGCTGCACGTCGAGGAGCGGTTCCTCGACACAGAGCCCGATGCAGCCGACCTCGACGATCTCCGCCCGCACGTGGGCGTGAACCTCGAGGTAGCGGCGGACCGCCGCGACGGTCTTCGCCGCGCCGGCGCCGAGGCCGCACGTGCCCGTGCCGATATAGATGACCGGTCGCGTGATCGTCTCGCGCCGCAGCCTCGCGTTGCGTGCCTGCCGAGTGTCGCGGCAGGCACGCGCCTCGTGGCAGAAGGGACCGGAAGTGAGGCATTCGACCAGCTGAGGGCAAGGGCGACCCGGGCCGTGCCAGCACTCCCCGCAGCAGCGAACGAAATCGACGTCCATGCGATCCTCGGCGGTCATTTCTTGGTTGCCTCTCGGCGCAGGGTCTTGATCACCTTGATGGCCCGCTCAGACGTGGCGTCCGCGTGGAACTCGCCGTTGACCGCCATGAGCGGCGCGAGGCCGCAGGCACCCAGGCACGCCACGACTTCCAGGCTGAAGAGGCCGTCGCGGGTCGTCTGACCCGGCTTGACCTGCAGCGTGCGCTCAACCGCCGACAGCGTCTGGCTCGAGCCCTTCACGTGGCAGGCGGTGCCACGGCAGAGCTGCACGTGGTAGCGGCCGAGCGGCTGGAACCGGAACTGGTTGTAGAAGGTGGCGACGCCGTAGACCTTGCTCGCCGGCAGCTTCAGGTACTGGCCGACGCGGACCACCGCCTCTCGCGAGAGGTAACCGTGCGCCGCCTGGACGTCCTGCAGCAGCGGGATCAACGCCTCACGACGTCCCGCCGGGTACTTGCTGACAATCGGATCGAGGTCTGGTGCGATCATCGGACTGAATCCTGTTCACCGAGCCGCAGGTGCGCGTAGTAGGCCACCTTGTCGAGGGCCATCATCAAGTCCACGTCCTCGACATACATGCCGGTCGGCAGATGAAGACGAATCGGCGCGAAGTTGAGAATCCCCTTCACCCCGGCGAGGATCAGGAGATCGGCCACCCCCTGGGCTTCTCCGGCGGGCACGGCGATGACGCCGACGTGGATTCCCTCGCGAGCGATGACTTCCGCCATCTGTTCGACCGGGTGGCAGCGGCATCCGTGCAGGATTCGCCCGGTCTTCTCGGGCGCCCGGTCGAAGGCAGCGGCGAATCGCACCGGTTGACGGTTGGCGTAGTAGGCGAGGATGGCGCGCCCGAGATTGCCGACGCCGACGAGCGCGACCGCAGTCTCGACCGATCGGGCGAGGACGGTGTTGATGGCCTCGACCAGTTCCTGGATGGCGTAGCCCTTCCGCGGGCTTCCGCTGAAGCCGATGGTCATCAGGTCGCGGCGAACCTGGGCGGGCGTGCTGACGGCCAGTCGGGCGAGCTGATGGGAGTAGACCTGGCGTGTGCCGGAGGCCAACTGCTCGTTCAGGAGGCGACGATACAGGCTCAGCCGGCCGATCGTATTGACCGGAATCGCGGGGCTGGTTTGTGGGGCTGTCGAGCGTGGCTGACGAGTCATACTGTGAAGTAATTCACGCTGTGAATCACTTCACAGATAGTCTACGGGCACCCGAGCGTCCTGTCAAGTGGCCCGACGGTCCACGTCCTGAGGCCGCCGATCCCGACCATTCACACGCGGAATTCAGTCGCGGGACCGATCCGGCGTGCCCGAATCGTCACTCGCCAAGACCGGGCCTTGACCCACCTTGAACGCGCCCTCGTAGTAGCGTCGCCGCACGATCGTCGCTTCTTCATCAGCCCAGCGCTGGAGGCCGATTGCCTGGATTCGGCACAGGTTGTAGAGCTTGATGTTGTGCGGGTAGACGTCCGCCCCCGCCCGAGCGGGCTGCAGCCGGGTGCACGGGAAGTCGTCGCACTGCGAGCAGAAGCTCAGCCCGCGCTCGAGGACGCACGCGCGTGTCGCGCAATCGGTGGCGACCGTACAGGCCTGCTCGCGGCAGCCGCGACAGGCGATCGCTGCCGGAGCGAGGTGATACCGCGCCGCCAGGCGGTCGCGCCGCTCGTCGGTGAGGTTCCCTTCGAGGATCTCGCAGTTGAAGCAGTCGATCCCGCAGGGGGCCGTCAAGTGGAAGACATCAGTGCGGTCCATACATTCTCCCTGGGGCGAACGGGGGCCGGGTCGCCGACTTTCGTGACCGGCGATCAGTGGGTGAACACCATCTGCTGAACGTCCACGCCTTCGATGGCCCCGAGCGCGGCGGCGAGAGACTCGCAGGTGCTCGTCTCGCCGACCACCTCCAGGATGACCAGCCCCTGCGGTGACGGCGAGTCCGGCTGGATCTCGTGGAGGCCCAGTCGCGTCTTGATGTGCGACCCGTACTTGGTGAGCAACTGCTGCACCGCGACCGCATCCTTCAGCCGGTCGGTGATGTGAACGCCCAGGATGAAATGATGATTCATGGCATTCCCTCGAAGTTCGGGCGGGGCCCGTGTTTCCGGGCCCGCCAGCCGAGTCCTGCAAACGTCCGGCGTCGATCGAAAATGGTCCCGATCCCGATTTCAGCAGTACACGTCACGCTCACCGGCCTTCACGCGCTCCATGAGCTGGATGGAACGCTGCCGCGGCCAGTCGTCCATGGTGCCGAGCGCGTCCGCGACGCAGCGCTCGCCGACGGCCCGCGTCTCGGGCGACGCATAGTCGATCAAGTACTCCATGAATGTCGAGAGCCCGTTCGGGTCGCAGTGCTGCTTGATGTCGCCGGGCTTTGCCAGATCCATGAAGTCGGCGCCGGTGCGCCCGAGCCGGTAGCACCCCGTACAGAACGACGGGATGTAGCCGAGCGATGCCACGTCGCGCACCACCTCGTCGAGGTCGCGGTGGTCGCCCAGGCAGAACTGGCTGGCATCGGCTTCCTGTGCGTTGTCGGCGTAGCCGCCGGGGTTCGTGCGGCTGCCCGCCGAGATTTGCGACACGCCGAGCGCGAACGTCTCCCGGCGGATGTGCGCCGATTCGCGCGTCGACATGATGATGCCCGTGTACGGCACGGCCAGGCGGAAGATGGCGACGATCTTGCGGAAGTCCACGTCGGACACGGCGTGCGGAGGGTGCGCGGCGACGTCCGAGCCGGTCGCCGGCTCGAGGCGCGGCACGCTGATCGTGTGTGGGCCGACGCCGAACTTCGCCTCGAGGTGACGGATGTGCTGCATCAGCGCCAGCAGCTCGAATCGCCAGTCGAACAGGCCGAACAGCACGCCAATCCCCACGTCGTTGATCCCGGCCTCCATCGCGCGGTCCATGGCCGTCACGCGCCAGTCGTAGTCACGCTTCTTCCCGCCCAGGTGGACGGCCGCGTACGTGTCGTGATGGTACGTCTCCTGGAACAGTTGGTAGGTGCCGAGCTTCCGCTCCTTGAGGGCCTTGAACTCATCGAGCGACAGGGGGGCCACGTTGGCGTTGACGCGGCGGATTTCGCCCTTGTCGTGCTTGACGCTGTAGATCGTGTCGATGCACTTCAGGACGTACGAAAAGCCCTCGTGAGGATACGATTCGCCGGCGACGAGCAGGACGCGCTTGTGCCCCTGGTCGATCAGGATCCGCACTTCCTGCGCGATCTCCTCCTGCGACAGGGCGCGCCGGACCACCGCGCGGTTGCGGGCGCGGAAGGCGCAATAGGTGCACTCGTTCGCACACATGTTGGACACATACAGCGGCGCGAACAGCACAAGCCGCCGGCCGTAGATCGTGTCCTTCACGAAGGCGGCCGCCGCGAACAGTTCACCGAGGAGTTCGGGGTCGCTGATGCCCATCAGCGTCGCCATCTCGCCGGCGTCCAGGCCGTTCAGCTCGCGGCCCTTCGCCAACACGTCGCGGACAGCGTAGGCGTCGCGGAGGTCCGCACGTCTCAACGTCTCGAAGATTGCGGTTTCGTCTATATGAAGAGTGTCCTGTGCTTCCATGGTGTGGCCGACCTGTGATCTGGCGGGGGCTTCGCGGAACCTGCCGTCATTATACGCCCGCTGCTCCGGGCGACGCCGTCGTCCGGGCGACGCCCGCCGCCGTCGCAGTTGGGATCGGCTGAGGGATCTCGAACCTGAATTCGGCCCATTCGCCCTCACGCGAATCGGCGGTGAGCCGCCCGCCGTGTGTCACGACGATGCGCCACGAGGTGTAGAGTCCGACGCCCGTTCCCTTTCTCTTCCGCAGTTCCGGTGTGTCGAGTCGCGAGAACCGCCGGAACAGGCGCGGCCGCTGGCTGGCCGGGAATCCCGGGCCCTCGTTCCACACCCGCAAACCGAATCCGGATGGACCGCGCTCGACGGTCAGGCGCACCGTGCCCTGCTCGCGCCCGTATTTCACGGCATTGCTGATCAGGTTCACGACGACGATCTTGATCAGGTCGGGATCGCAGCTGACGACCACCGGTGCCGTCGGAAACACGCGCTCGATCGACATGCGCTTCTCGGCGACCTGCGGCGCGACGATGTCGCACGCGGCCTCGACGACGTCTGCGATGAAATCGACGCCGTCCCGCGGGTGGGCTTTCAGCTCGCCTCCCTCGATGCGGGCCAGATCGAGATACTCGCGGATCAGGTTGAGGAGGTACTCGGCCTTCCGCGTCATCTTCCCGACGACCTCGCGCTGCGCCTCGGTCATCTCGCCCGCGTAGCCATCCCTCAGGACCGCCGCATCCATTACGATCGACGCCAGGGGGCTCTTCAGTTCGTGGCTGACGAATCCCAGCATCTCGGCGTACGCCTGCGTCGCCTGGGCGAGTTGCTCGATCCGCCTCGCCTTGTCCACCGCCTGGCTCAGCCTCTCCGCGATGGCCAGGTGGAAGCGGACGTCCCGCTCGGTGTAGGCACCCGGCCGTCGGGCGCTGAAGAACAGCAGGCCGACGATGCGTGCGTCCACGAGCAGCGGGCACGTCATGCTGGACCGCACGCCCTCCTTCAGCAGGAGTTTCGTCGACTGGCTGCCCGGCCGCTCGCGCAGGTACGCCTCGAGATCGTCGATGATCCGGGGCGCGCCACTCTTCAGCACCCGCTCGAGCGAGCTGCCTGCCAGATCCTCGGCGTAGCCCTCCTTCAGAATCACCGGCTCGTAGCTCGCGCGGGTGTGGTGCGCGACGAGCCGCACGCCGTCTTCCTCGACGAACGACACGCCGATGCGGTCGCACGTCAGCACGGGCTGGACCGACGTGAACAGGAAGTCGAGGAGCGCTTCGAGCGAGTCGGCCGCCGCGATGCGGCGGTTGATCGTGTCGAGCACCTGCTGCTCGGCGGCGGAGAACGACGCGTTCCCTGCGAGGCCGGCGGACGCGTCGGCGACGAGGCGGAGTGCGGAAGACGTACCCATGGTCATGAGTGGAGCATATGCGCCCCGGCGCGGCCTGCCAAGCCGCGTTCTGCTCGAGGTCGTGGAAGTGATTACGGAGTCCCTGGGATTGCCGACGGCCGCGGGTGCCGAGCGCTGCCGCTGGCGCTCGGGTGCACATTGCCGTTCTCAGCAAACGCGGGGGAGCTCGAGCGACCGGTCAACGCACTGAGTTCGATACCTTCGACTACCATGCCCTGCGTCGTCAGTCGTTCTTTCGCGAGCAGTGATCCACCGGTCGGGTCGAACACCCTCAGATACGTGCCGTCGGTCCCCCGGGACACGAAGCCGACTCGCCGGCTGGCGCGCGTCCAGACGATGCCGACCAAACAGCCCGTGCAGCAGGGCACGCCAGTTGCCGCCGAGTGGATCGCCCGCTGGTTGGGCATCCACCACCGCTGGCGCAGCCCACACCGGGCCGGCGACGAAGAAGAGAAGCCCAGAGACCGCCCGACGACGCGTCACGATCATGAGCACCCCCTCGCCGTGTTCCGAGCGAGATGCCCAGCGCTGGCTCTGCATGCAGTCGGCGATCGATCGGGGTTCACGGGTGGCTGGGTGGACCCACCGTCGTGCCGAGTCGGCTCGCCCAGCACGCCGCCAATCGAGGGCGCGGCCCGTGATAACATGGCCGCGATCCAGCCGCGACTACTTCCTGCGAGTCGAACGGGGGCGTTTTTCGGACGAGCATCGCCATGCAGACCGAGACGACGAAGGTGCCGGCCTCAGGCCCGCGGTTCCGGTTCGGCCGGCAGCCGCTCGACGCACTCTTCGCGCCGCGTACGGTGGCCGTGATCGGCGCCGCGGAGGATCCGGGTTCCCTCGGACGCCTGGTGCTCTGGAACCTCATCAGCAATCCATTCGGCGGCACGGTCTATCCGGTGTCGTCATCGCGAACGAGCGTCCTGGGCATTCGTGCCTACAGGAGCGTGCGCGACCTGCCCGAGCCGGTCGACCTGGCGGTGCTGTGCACGCCGGCCGGTCTGACGCCGCCCGTGGTGGGCGAGTGTGCGGAGTCGGGCGTGCGAGCCGCCGTGATCGTCACGACCGGGTTCCGTGAAACCGGGCCCGACGGCCTCGCACTGGAGGAGCGCGTGCTCGCCGAGGCCCGGCGCGGGTCGATGCGCGTGGTCGGTCCGAACTCGCTCGGCGTGATGAGCCCGGTCAATGGCCTCAACGCGACCTCGGCCAGCGGCATGGCACGCTGCGGAACGGTCGCCTTCATCAGCCAGAGCGGCGCGCTGTCGGCGGCGGTTCTGGACTGGAGCCACAAGATGAACGTGGGGTTCTCCCACTTCGTCTCGGTGGGCTCGATGCTGGACGTCGGCTGGGGCGACCTGATCGACTACATGGGCGACGACGCGCGCACCAGGAGCATCGTCATCTACATGGAGTCGATCGGTGATGCGCGCTCGTTCCTGTCGGCCGCACGCGAGGTTGCCTTCACCAAGCCCATCATCGTCCTCAAGGCCGGCCGATCGTCCGCGGCTGCACGGGCGGTAGCCTCCCATACCGGGGCCCTGACGGGCAGTGACGAGGTGCTCGACGCGGCGTTCCGGCGGAGCGGCGTGCTTCGCGTCGGCACGATCTCCGAGTTGTTCGACATCGCCGAAGTGCTGGGCAAGCAGCCGAGACCGAGAGGTCCGAGGCTGGCGATCGTGACCAACGCGGGTGGCCCCGGCGTGCTGGCCACGGACTCCCTGCTGGCGAACGGCGGGGAACTGGCCTCGCTCTCGGTGCAGACGGTGGCCGCGCTCGACGCGGCGCTGCCGTCTCACTGGAGCCGTGGCAACCCGATCGACCTCCAGGACGACGCGACGCCGGAGCAGTATGCCACGGCGTTCGAAGCGGCCACGGCGGATGCGCACAGCGACGGCGTGCTCGTGATCCTCACGCCGCAGTCCGCCGCCGATCCCACGCGGACGGCCGAGGTCCTGCGTGCGCGGCTGCCGAATGCCGGCAAGCCGGTGCTGGCGAGCTGGATGGGCGGCGTCGATGTGTCAGCCGGCGACGCCGTGCTGAAGAACGCGGGTATCCCGTCGTTTCCGTATCCCGACACCGCAGCCCGCGTGTTCACGCTGATGTGGCGCCACAGCTACGTGCTTCGCGGGCTCCACGAAACGCCGTCGCTCGCGCCGGACGTGGAGGGTGTTGCAGCGAGCCGGCAACAGGCCGGGGTCGTGATCGGTGCGGCTCGCGCGGCGGCCCGCCGACTCCTGACCGAGGTCGAATCCAAACAGGTGCTTGGCGCCTATGGCATTCCGGTGGTCGAGACGCGCGTCGCCGCCAGTTCGGACGAGGCCGTGCAGGCCGCCCGTCAGATCGGCTTCCCGGTGGTCGTCAAGCTGCTATCCGGGACGATCACGCACAAGACCGAGGTCGGCGGCGTTCAGCTCAATCTGCAGGACGAGTCGGACGTGCGCGGCGCATGGGCGCTGATCAAGGCGTCGGTCGCGGAAATGGCCGGCGAGGGACACTTCAGCGGCGTCACGGTGCAGCCGATGGTGCCGCTCGACGGGTTCGAACTGATCGTCGGCAGCACCTTCGACCCCGAGTTCGGTCCGGTTGTCCTGTTCGGCTCCGGCGGGCATCTGGTCGAGGTCCACGCCGATCGTGCGCTGGCGCTGCCGCCCTTGAACACGACGCTGGCCCGTCGGATGATGGAACAGACGCGGATCTTCAAGGCGTTCGCCGGCGTGCCGGGACGCCGGGCGGTGGCGTTGCCCGCGCTCGAGCAGTTGCTCGTGCGCTTCAGCCAGCTGGTCGTCGAGCAGCCGTGGATCCGTGAGATCGACATCAACCCACTTCTCGCTTCCGGCGACCGGCTGGTGGCACTCGACGCTCGCGTGGTGCTGCAGCCGCACGACGCTGACGAGGCGTCGCTGCCGCGGCCGGCGATCCGGCCCTATCCGACGCAGTACGTGAACGACTCGGTGTTGCGGAACGGCGCACGCGTTGTGATCCGGCCCATCCGCCCGGAGGACGAGCCGCTGATGGTGAAGTTCCACGAACGGTTGTCGGATCGCAGCGTGTACTTTCGCTATTTCCACATGCTGAAGCTCAATCAGCGCGTGGCGCACGAACGCCTCACCCGGATCTGCTTCATCGACTACGACCGTGAGATGGCGCTCGTTGCCGAACACCGCGACCCCGCCACGGCGGAGCGGGCGATCCTCGGCGTCGGGCGGATGACGAAGGTGCACGGCGTCAACGAGGCGGAGTTTGCGATCGTCGTGGCGGACGACTGCCAGCGGCAGGGGCTCGGGAGCGAGCTGCTCCGGCGGTTGAAAGATGTGGCGAGGGCCGAGCATGTCGACCGGGTGGTCGGTGACGTGCTCTCCGAGAATGTCGAGATGGTTCGGCTCTGCGAACGTGAAGGGTTCGAGTCCAGCACCAGAGCCGACGACCCGCAGGTGACGCGGATGACGTTCGGCGTCTCGTCCCAGGCGACGCCGTCGTGACCGGGCACGCCGCCGGCTGGCAGCGCCTCCGGGTGCGCATTCGAGGCGCGGTCCAGGGCGTGGGGTTCCGGCCGTTCGTCTATCGGCTCGCGTCCGATCTTGGTCTGGCCGGCTGGGTGATCAACTCGTCGAGCGGCGTCGAAGTCGAGGTCGAGGGGCTACCGGACCTGCTGGCCCGGTTCCTGGTGCGCCTGGAACGGGACCAGCCACCACGTGCGGTGATCCAGGGGCTCGAGGCGTCCTACCTCGATCCGCTCGGGTTCGACGGTTTCGAGATTCGCGAGAGCGTTGGCGGCGAGAAGACCGCGCTGGTCCTGCCCGACATCGCGACCTGCCCTGATTGTCTCCACGAGGTGTTCGACCCCGCCAACCGGCGATACCGCTATCCGTTCACCAACTGCACGAACTGCGGCCCGCGGTTCAGTATCATCCGCGCGCTGCCGTACGACCGTCCCATGACGACCATGGCCGGGTTCGCGATGTGCGCCGCCTGTCGGCGGGAGTACGAGGATCCTCGGGACCGGCGTTTCCACGCGCAGCCCAATGCCTGTCCGGCTTGCGGCCCGCACCTGGAGATGTGGGACGAGTCCGGGTCTTGCGTGGCCACCCACGACGTGGCGCTCCGTGCGGCGGCCGCCCACGTCCGCGACGGAGCGGTCGTGGCGCTGAAGGGCCTGGGTGGGTTCCAGCTGATCGTGGACGCCCGCAACGAGCGGGCGGTGCAGCGGCTGAGGCGCGCGAAGGCCCGCGAAGAAAAGCCGTTCGCCGTGATGGCGCCGTCGATGGAGGCCGTCCGGGCCGTGTGCGCCGTGAGCGACCTGGAAGCGCGACTGCTTGCATCTCCAGAGGCCCCCATCGTGCTTCTTCGTCGACGTGAGAAGATTGAGCTGGCCGAGGGCGTGGCGCCGGGCAATCCGACGCTCGGTGTCATGCTGCCGTACACGCCGCTGCATCACGTGCTGCTGGCGGATCTGAGCACGGCGATCGTGGCGACGAGCGGGAACCGGGCCGACGAACCGATTTGCACCGACCAACGGGACGCGCTCGAGCGATTGCGGGGCCTGGCGGACGTGTTCCTCGTGCACGACCGGCCGATCGCGCGACACGTGGACGATTCGGTCGCCCGCGTGATGATGGGGCGCGAGTTGATCACGCGGCGTGCGCGCGGCTACGCGCCGATGCCGGTCCGGCTCGGACGCGATGTGCCGCCGACGCTGGGTGTCGGCGCGCACCTGAAGAACGCCGTGGCGCTGTCGGTGGGTCGAAACGTGTTCGTGAGCCAGCACATCGGCGACCTCGAGACGCCCGAGGCCTATCGCGCCTTCGAGCAGGCGATTGTCGCGCTCGAAGATCTGTACGAGGCGCCGCCCGTGACGGTGGTCTGCGATGCGCACCCCGACTACCTGTCCACGCGCTACGCGCAGCGGCGGGGCCTGCCGGTGCGGCACGTGCAGCACCACGTGGCGCACGTGCTTGCCTGCATGGCGGAGAATGACCTGGAGCCGCCGGCGCTTGGCGTCGGCTGGGACGGAACGGGCTATGGCCTCGACGGCACGGTCTGGGGTGGCGAGTTCTTCCACGTGACGACCAGTGGCGCGGAGCGAGTGGCTACCTTTCGGACGTTCGGCCTGCCTGGCGGCGACCAGGCCGTTCGAGAACCGAGGCGCACGGCGCTCGGCCTGCTGCACGAGGTCATGGGAGAACAGGTGTGGCAGTGCGCCGACCTTGCGCCGGTGGCCGCGTTCGAAACGGCCGAGCGGGCGATCATCCGCACGATGTTGGAGCGACGTGTCAACACGCCGCGGACGTCGAGTGTCGGCCGGCTGTTCGACGCGGTCGCGGCCATTGTCGGCCTTCGGCAGCATGTGCGGTACGAGGGCCAGGCGGCGATGGAACTGGAGTTCGCGCTCGACGAGGTTGCCACCGATGAGCACTATCCGTTCGACCTGCGCGACGGAGGCTCCGAGTGCTGGGCCGTGGACTGGGCGCCGCTCGTCGACGCCCTGGTCGCGGATGTGCGCGCCGGCCGGCCGGTCCCGCTCGTCTCGGCTCGGTTCCACAACGCCCTCGTCGACGCGCTGGTTGCGGTCGCGTCGAGGACCGGCGTCGAACGGGTAGTGCTGTCGGGCGGATGTTTTCAGAACCGTTACCTGACCGAACAGAGTGTGCGCCGCCTGCGCGAGGCTGGCTTCCGGCCGTACTGGCACCAACGCGTGCCGCCGAACGACGGCGGCATCGCGCTGGGCCAGGTCGCGGCCGTCGCGCTGGGCTTCGCACGTGCGGCCGAACGATAGAGAGGTGTGCCATGTGTCTCGCCGTGCCCGGCAGGATCGTCAGCTTGACCGGAGATGACCCAGTCACGCGGATGGCCAAGGTGAGTTTCGGCGGCGTTCTCAAGGAGGTCAGTCTCGCATTCCTGCCCGAAGCCCAGGTGGACGAGTACGTCATCGTCCATGCCGGGTTTGCGCTGAGCCGCATCGACGAGCACGAAGCGCGACAGCTGTTCGAGGACCTGAAGCAGCTGGCCGGCGACGACCTGGCCGATGCCGAACTCGGCGGCGACCAGGAGCCGATGCCATGAAGTACATGGACGAGTATCGGGACCCGGCGGCCGCGGAGGCTTGGCTGAAGGCCATTCGCGGCCTCGTGACGCGGCCGTGGACGATCATGGAGGTGTGCGGCGGACAGACCCACGCCATCGTCAAGTACGGCCTCGACGAGTTGCTGCCGTCGCAGGTCCAGTTGCTGCACGGCCCCGGGTGCCCCGTGTGCGTCACGCCGCTCGAGAAGATCGACCGGGCAATCGCCCTCGCCTCGCGCCCGGACGTCATCTTCTGTTCCTTCGGCGACATGCTCCGCGTTCCCGGCACCGATCGGGATCTCCTCTCCGTGAAGGCGTCCGGGGGCGACGTCCGAATCGTGTATTCGCCCCTCGACGCGGTGGAGGTGGCGCGCCGCAATCCCGACAGGCAGGTGGTCTTCTTCGCCGTCGGGTTCGAGACGACGGCGCCGGGTAACGCCATGGCCGTCCACCAGGCGAAGATGACGGGCGTGCGGAACTTCAGCATCCTGGTGTCCCACGTGCTCGTCCCGCCCGCCCTCGAGGCGATTCTCGGATCTCCGACGTGCCGCGTTCAGGGATTCCTCGCTGCCGGCCACGTCTGCGCGGTCATGGGCTACCGGGAGTACGAGCCGATTGCCGAGCGCTACAAGGTGCCGATCGTCGTCACCGGTTTCGAGCCGCTCGACATTCTCCAGGGTGTCTATCTCTGCGTGAAGCAACTCGAGGAGGGCCGGGCAGAGGTCGAGAACCAGTACGCCCGCGTGGTCAGCGCAGACGGGAATCGTCCCGCGCAATCCGTCGTGTCGGAGGTCTTCGAGGTCGTGAACCGTTCGTGGCGCGGCATCGGCGAGATTGGCGCAAGCGGACTGGGTCTGCGAGAGGCGTTCGCCGATCTCGACGCGGAACGGCGCTTCGACCTCAGCGCGGTCGGCCCGCGGCCCGAGCCGGCAGAGTGCATCAGCGGTCTCGTGCTGCAGGGACGGAAGAAGCCGAACGAGTGCCCGGCGTTCGGGATCCGCTGCACGCCCGAGCGTCCGCTGGGTGCGACGATGGTGTCGTCGGAAGGTGCGTGCGCGGCCTACTACCGGCACAGGCGGAAGGCGGAAGGATAATAGATGAAGGATGAAGGATGAAGGATGAAGGATGAAGGATGAAGGATGAAGGCGGAAGGCGGAAGGATGAAGGATGAACTCGCGCTCTCCTGTCCGGTTCCGGCGGGTCGCTACGAGCAGGTGCTGATGGCTCACGGCGGCGGCGGCCGGCTGATGCACCAGTTGCTCGAGCGGGTTTTCCTCTCGGCGTTCAGCAACCCGGCCCTCGACACCGGGCACGATGCGGCCGTGCTCGACGTCGGCTCGTCCCGCATCGCGTTCACCACCGACTCCTACGTCGTCCGGCCCTTGTTCTTCCCAGGCGGGACGATTGGGACGCTCGCCGTGAATGGCACGGTCAACGATCTGGCAATGGCGGGCGCCCGACCGCTCGGACTGAGCGCCGGGTTCATCATCGAGGAGGGTCTGCCGATCGAGACGCTCGAGAGGGTCGTGGCCTCGATGCAGGGCGCGGCGAAGGAGGCCGGCGTCGCCATCGTGACCGGCGATACCAAGGTCGTCGATCGCGGCAAGGGCGACGGCATCTTCATCAACACGGCCGGTGTGGGCCTGGTCGAACACGGTCTGCGGATCGCACCGGCTGCTGTTCAGGCGGGCGATGCCGTCATTCTCAGCGGCGACGTCGGACGACACGGCATGGCGATCATGGCCGTCCGCGAAGGTCTGCAGTTCGAGAGCGCCATCGAGAGCGACTGTGCGCCCCTGTCGGGCCCTGTCCTCGACCTGATTGGTGCCGGGGTGGAGGTGCACTGTCTGCGCGACCTCACGCGCGGAGGGCTGGCGAGCGCGCTCAACGAGATTGCGGCGGGTGCGGGCGTCGGCATCGCCATCGACGAGCGTCAGGTGCCGGTACGAGAGGATGTCCGTGGCGCATGCGAGATCCTCGGCTTCGATCCGCTCTACGTGGCGAACGAAGGCCGATTCGTAGTCTTCGTGGCGGGTCGCGACCGGGGGCGCGCCGTCGAGGTGCTGCGCCGCCATGCTTCGTGCGAGGCCGCTGTGACCATCGGGCACGTCGCCGCCGGCGATCCGGGACTGGTGACCTTGCGCAGCCTGATCGGCTCGACGCGAATCCTGGACATGCTCAGCGGCGAGCAGTTGCCCCGAATCTGCTAAGATGCGTGCATGATCTGGTCTTTCGAACGGGGAGGTCAGTCGCAACGTTGCGAGATCCGGCGTGACGCCGACGGACAGATCTACGAGTTCGTCATCACCAAACCGGACGGCGTCGAGCAGTCGGAACGCTTCGACGAGCCATCGGCTCTCATCGCGCGCTCGGTGGAATACCTGCGCGCGCTCATCGAAGACGGCTGGCGGTCGCCGAATCAGCGCTGAATGTTCCGGTGAGGCTCAGCCGTGATGGTCGCGTGACTGGCAACGCTACACTCTGACTTACTCGCGTGTCTGTGCCCTGACGCCGAGTCGAGAACCCGCACTCCAAAACCCTCGACGACTGCTCCTCTCGCGGCTGGTACTGTCATTGCTCTTGCCTGGCGTGCCGGGGCAGTGGGGCGTCGTGCCGATCGACCGCCGACTTCTGCCATGCCGGCTCCGGACGCCGCTCCTTCAGTCCTTCGCTGCATGAATACCACGATGCGTTCGTGCCTTCAGGACTGAGTGCCGAGGGAGCAGAGTGGGCCGCACCCCGACCGAGACATGCGGCCGTCGTCGCGAATCGACACACTCAGGCGTCAGTCACTCATAACAGTCTTGCGCACGGCCGTGGTGGACCCTGTGGTCCGCCGGTCCAGGCGTGGCGCACCCGATGACCCGTATTCCCGTGTAAGGAGTCGTGATGCCCTCGTTCAGTTCACCCTCTGAGGAGACGCTTCGTCGGGTGCGAGCCGAGTTCCTCGAGATGCCCGGTCTCAAACTGACGGTGTCCCAGGCACAGCGCCTCTGGGGGCTGGATCGATCGACATGCGAGGCGTTGATTGAGGCGTTGACCGGTTCCCGGTTCCTGACGCGAACCAGGGACGGGGCGGTCATCCAGCGCGCGGCGAGCAGCGCGTACTAGGGTGGCCACCCCGCGTGGTCATCGTGCGAAATCCACCTTCGGAACCTGCTTGGCTTCGGGTGGCGCCTGGAAGAAGGGGTGCTCCTTGAACCCGAACAGCGTGGCGGTCAGGTTCGAGGGGAACTGGCGACGCAGCGTGTTGTAGGCCTGCACCTTCTCGTTGTATCGCATCCGTTCGACGGCGATGCGGTTCTCGGTGCCGGACAGTTCATCCATGAGCCGGTTGAACTGCTCGTTGGCCTTGAGTTGCGGGTAGTTCTCCACGATTGCGAGCAGGCGCGCCAGTGCGGAACTCTGCTGGTTGGCGGCCGCGATCGTATCCTCTGGCGTCTTGGCGCCGGCGAGCTTGGCTCGCGAGTCGGCGACCGCCTGGAACACACCCTGCTCGTGCGCGGCGTAGCCCTTCACCGTGCTGACCAGGTTCGGGATCAGATCGTTGCGGCGCTGCAACTGGTTCTCGACCTGCGCCCACTGCCCCTTGATCGCCTCCTCCTGACTGACGAACCGGTTGTACGAGCACCCTGACAGCGGCAGGGCGATCAGGGCCAGCAACGCCAGCCGCATCCACGTCGAGTGTTTCATCCGTTGCATCGTCGTCTCCCGCTCATCAGGCATTCCCAGTTCAGCGCAGCAGGCAGGGCCCGTCACCAACTGCCCCCGCCGCCGCCACCTCCGCTTCCGCCGCCGCCAAATCCGCCGAAGCCTCCGCCGAAGCCCCCGCCTCCGCCGCCACCGAAGGAGCCAATCCCGCTGCTCCAACCGCTCCACCCGCCGCCGCCCCACCCGCCGCGATAGCGTGAAGAGGGGCCGGACCCGCCGCGGCGAATCAGCATCAACAGCAGGATGATGGCGATGAAGACGATCGAACCGACCGACACGCCTCGCTTGCGCGGCCGTGTCGGTTCCGGCGCGGGCACGCCCTCGAGCGTGACTCGGCGCGCCTGCGCGATTCGTCCGACGAGCCGGGCCACGCCGGCGACGAGCCCCGGTCCGTACCCTCCCGTCCGGAATGCCGGGATCATCACCTCGCGGCTCGTCTCACCCGCATAGCCGTCTGTGATGAACTCCTCGAGTCCGTAACCCACCTCGACCCAGACCTTGTGATCCTTCACGGCCAGCAGGATGAGCAGGCCGTTGTGCTTGCCTTTCTCTCCAATGCCCTTGCCGTGGTTCTCGAACAACTTGACCGCGTACTCGCGGATGTCGGCGAATGGTGCGTACGTGTCGATCGTCGCCACGACGACGGCATCGCCCGATGCCTGGAGGAGGGCGCGGCTCATCTGGTCGATGTCGCCCGCGCTCTTCGCGTCAATCACCGAGGCGAAGTCGTTGACCGGGCCGGTGAGCTCGGGAACCTCGGCCTGGGCGTGCACGAGCGGTGCGGCGAGCCAGCCGACCAGGACGAGCAGTGGAACGAGCACCCAGCCAGTGGGCACGAGTCGGCGACCCGATCCGTGGAGTCCGCCGTACCCTGCCTGCCGCCGGCTGCCGGCGCCGAGCGCTGTCATGTCCGCGACCATTCATCGACAAGCGCGGCCAGCCGCTCGACCGCGTCGAGATAGGCGGGCAGGAACGCTCCGACGTCCTCCCCCTCGAAGAGCTTGGCCTGTTTGGCCGAGAGCAGCGGCCGGAGGCCGCCCATCGGGAGCCGCAGACGTTGCTCGACGAACTCAGCGAGGATCTTCGGAGTGCGGGCCTCCACGCCGTGGAGCCGGGCGATGTTGACGAGCAGCGCGCGGAGCGGGACGACCGATGCTGCCACGAGGGCAGCGACCCGCTTCGGTTCGGCCGCGGTCTGGAGGTAGCCCTCGCGCAGGTGCAGCAGGTGGCTCCTGACCTGTGCTTCGCAGGCTCGCCGCATATCCTCGCTCGCCACCGCCAGGCCGCGGAACGGATCGTCACCGACGATGACGACATGGCGCGCGAGGATCTGGCCGAACTCCAACGGGAAAGCATCGAGCGACCGCTGCAGTTCGGTTGGGCTCAGGAACAGGGGTACGGCGAGGCTGCGGCCCGCCCAGCCGGCCGCGAGCGGTGCAAGCCGAAGGAGATCCGCATGGCCGAGCCCGTCGACGATCGCGACCGAGTGCACGAGCTGTTCGTGCCGGAGGCCGGCCTCGTCGCCGGGCGAGGCGACTGGCATGTCGCCGAGCAGGCCGTGCGCCTCGTAGACGACCAGGGCCCGCAGCCGCGTGTCCAGGATGGTTCGCAGATCGCGCAGGAGGTCGTCGGCCGCCTCGCGCCACGAACGGATGGTTGCCATGACGCTATTCTAGTGTATCCATGGCCGAGGTGCTGATCCGAGGATGTAGAATACCGGGATGCTTCTGCGCCAGATCGAAGTCGGCTGCTTCGGAGGAGGGACGGGACTGCCAAGCCTGCTCGGCGGATTGAAGTCCAATCCGTGGCTCCGGGCCAACGCCGTCGTGACGATGTTCGACAGCGGCGGCAGTTCCGGGATGCTGCGCGACCAGCTCGGGGTGCTCCCCCCCGGGGACATCCTCAAGTGCGCGCTCGCGCTGGCGCGGAACGAAGCCGAAGCGCGCCGCGTGTTGCTCTCGCGGCTCCCGACGCTCGAGCACGCACGGCTGGCCGGGCATACCGGCGGCAACCTGCTGCTGTCGATGATGGAGCGCTACAGCGGTGATTTCCTCGCCGCGATCGACGGCCTTCGCGCGCTGCTCGGCTGCAACGGCCGGGTCTGGCCCGCGAGTGTCGAACACTCGTCGGTGTGCGCGGAGTACCAGGACGGATCCACGACGCGCGGGGAAGTCGAGGTGGACGCGCTTCAGCGAGACGGCCACGCCGTCCGACGGCTGTGGCTGGATCCGGTTCCGTCGATTCACCCTGTCGTGGCGGGTGCGATCGGCGACTTCGAGGCGGCCATCATCGGCCCGGGCAGCTTCTACACGAGCCTGATGCCGCCGTTGCTCGTGGCCGGGATGCGGGAAGCGATCGCGCGGGTGAAGGGGCCGGTGATCCTCGTCGCCAATCTGCTGACCGAAGGCCGCGGCATGTCGGGATTCACGGCGGGCGACGAGGTGAAGTGGATTGGTGAGGCGATCGGGCGTTCCGTGGACGTCGTCCTGGTCAATACGTCACGGCCGTCGGCGGACACACTGGAGCGCTACGCCGCCGAGCACAAGCATCCGCTCGCAACCGGCACCGTGCCGCCCGACTGCGAACTGGTGGAGGGGGCGTTCTGGGAGGGCCAGATCGCGCGTCACGCGCGGCGCCGGCTCTCCTACGCCATCTGGAGCGTCATCGCCCGACGCCTGTTGGCGTAGTACAGCAGTCGACCCTCGAGCGAGGCCCGCACCCTACTCGAGCGTGGCCAGGACGTCGCCCCGGTTCACGTTGGCGCCGTCGGTGAACGCGAGCCGGCTGATGCGACCTGCCCTCGGCGCCGGCAGCGTGTTCTGCATCTTCATCGCCTCGAGCAGCACCACCGGATCGCCGGCCTTGACGGCGTCGCCGACCTTCACGAGATACCGCAGTACGAGGCCAGGCATCGGCGCGACGATCGCCGAATCGGGCGCGACCGGCACGGTGGCCGCGGGCGCCGCGCCCTTGGTGCCGGCCGCACACGCGTCGGTGGCGTCTGGATCCACCTCGACCTTGAAGACTTCGCCTCCGATGCGCACGGTGAACGCGCGGGGCGCGGGGCCTGCCGCGCTGGCGGCCTTCGAGCCCGCCTCGACGAGCTGCCCCTTTCGAGCCTTCGCGACGAGCTCGTTCTCGCGTCGCACGTCCTCGAGCGTCCGCGCGCGCGTCTCCGCAGGCGGCGCTTCGATGCCGTATTTCCATTTCAGGAACCGCAAGCCCGTGGTGGGGTAGAGCGCGTAGACGAGCACGTCGCCGATGTCCCGCGCGAGGCCGCGGGTCTCCTCGCGCGCCTTCTCGAGCTCGGGCGTCAGCAGGTCGGCCGCGCGCCCGGTGAACGGCTGCGTGCCCCGCTGGTAGTCTGCGAGCGCGAGATGCTGGACCTCGGTGTCGATGGCTGCCGGCGGCTTTCCATACAGACCGTAGACGTAGTCTTTCACCTCTTGCGAGATCATCTTGTAGCGGCCGAACAGCACGTTCAGCACCGCCTGCGTGCCGACGATCTGGCTGGTCGGCGTGACGAGCGGGGGCGATCCCAGCTCCTTCCGCGTGCGCGGCAGTTCTTCGTAGACCTCGCCCAGCCGATTCAGCGCGTCCGCCTGGCGCAGTTGCGCCACCATGTTGCTGAACATCCCGCCTGGAATCTGGTGCGACAGGACGCCCGTATCGATCATGGAGAGCTTCGTGTCGTCGAGGAACTCGCGGTACTTCGGTGCGATCGCCTCGAAGTGCTCGTCGAGCTTCAACAGGCGGGCGAGGTCGAGCCCCGTATCGCGGGGCCGGCCGGCGAGCGCCGCGACGATCGGTTCGAGCGCCGCGTGGGAAGTCCGCAGGGCGAAGGGCGCCAGGCACGTATCGATGACATCCACGCCCGCATCGATGGCTCGGAGCAGCGTCATGTAGGCCATGCCGCTCGTGAAGTGCGTGTGCACGACGATCGGGATCTTCAGCTCCCGCTTCAGCGCGCCGACGAGTGCCGCAGCGTCGTCCGGCGCGAGAAGCCCCGCCATGTCCTTGATGCAGAGGCTGTCGGCGCCCATCCCGGCAATCGTCCGCGCCTTCTCCATGTAGTAGTCGAGCGTGAACACCGGGCCGCCAAGCGAGCGTTCGGTGAGCGAGTAGCTCAGCGCGCCCTGGATGTGCTTGCGCTTCTCGCGAATCGCCTCGAAAGCCGTGATGAAGTTTCGCTCGTCGTTCAGCGCGTCGAAGACGCGGAACACGTCGATGCCGCAGTCAGCCGCATGGTGCACGAACGCGCGCACCACATCGTCCGCGTAGTTGCGGTAGCCGACGAGGTTCTGGCCGCGGAGGAGCATCTGCAGCGGGACGTCGGGCATGCGCTGCTTCAGGATGCGGATCCGGTCCCACGGGTCCTCGTTGAGGAAGCGCGTCATCACGTCGAACGTCGCGCCGCCCCAGACCTCCATCGACCAGAAGCCGGTCGCGTTCATCTCGGGCGCGATGGCCGCGAGATCGTCGGTGCGGACGCGCGTCGCGAACAGCGATTGATGCCCGTCACGGAAGGTGAGGTCTGTGATCCTGAGAGGACTGGACGCCGGGCTCATGATGCCTCCGGGCAGCGGGGTGATTTTGCGTGAGCATAGCACAGCCACTTTGATCGCCGGGTCGCTCGGATTATGATGCGGGCGCGATGACTACCACCACCGTGTCCGCCGGCCCGTTCGCCTGGTATCGGAATGCACCTCCGGCATCACGACGGGCGCTGGGCGCCGCCTGCCTCGGGTGGATGCTCGACTCGTTCGACGTCAACCTCTACGCGCTGGTGCTCGCCTCGGTGATGGCGGACTTGTCGTTCGACAAGCAGGTCGCCGGCCTCATCGGGTCCTTCACGCTCATCACCGCGGCGGCGGGCGGCATCCTCTTCGGTCTGGCCGCCGACCGCTGGGGCCGGACGCGCGCGCTCATCGGCAGCATCCTCATCTACTCCGTGTTCACCGGGGCCTGCGGCCTCGCCCAGACGGCCTGGCATCTCATGCTGTTCCGTGCGCTGCTCGGGATCGGCATGGGGGGCGAATGGGCGAGCGGTGCGGCGCTCGTGTCCGAGACCTGGCCGGCCGAGCACCGCGGCAAAGCGCTCGGCATCGTCCAGAGCTCGTGGGCGGTCGGCTACGCCGCCGCCGCGCTCGTCACGCAGATCTTCCTGCCGATCGGCGGGTGGCGCGTCGTGTTCTTCGTCGGGGTGCTGCCCGCACTCGTCACCGCGTGGGTGTTGAAGCGCGTGGAGGAGCCCGAGGTGTGGCGGGAGGCCAGAAGGAGGGGTCGGGAGTCAGCAATCAGGAGCCAGGAGCCGGCCGGCATGAGGCAGGAAGGCGGGGAGGCGGCGGGGCGGTTCTCTGACATCTTCCGCGGGCCGATGCTGCGCCTCACGGTCTTCATCACGCTGATGAATGCTTGCACGCTCTATGCGTACTGGGCGTTCACACAGTGGGTCCCCGCCTACCTCGAGCTGTCGCCGGCAAAGGGCGGCCTCGGCCTCGGGTCGTACAAGACACTGCTCATCGTCGCCATGAACGTCGGCATGTGGTTCGGGTATGTGACATTCGGGCTGGTGAGCGACAGAATCGGCCGCAAGCGCACCTATGTGACCTACGTGCTGGCGGCGGCCATCTTCGTCATGGCCTACGCCTCGATGCGGACGCCGGTTGCGCTGCTGCTCGTCGGTCCGTTCGTCGGCTTCTTCGGCGCGGGGTATTTCAGTGGCTTTGGCGCGGTCACGGCGGAGATCTACCCGACCAAGATCCGCGCGACGGCGCAGGGTTTCACCTACAATCTCGGCCGCGTCGCCAGCGCCGCTGCCCCGTGGACCGTCGGTACGCTCGCCCAGTCGCACGGCTTCGCGGCGGCCTTCTCGACCGCCGCCATCGCGTTCGTGCTCGCGGGCGTGGCCTGGATCTGGATTCCGGAAACGAAGGGTCGAGAACTCCGACAGTGACAGGAGGGCGAGCCCGCGGCTACCGAGAGTCCAACACGCCCGCCACCGTGGCCACCGCGGCCGCGACCTTCCGCAGCCGGTCGGCCGGACGTGCCGCCGTTGGTACACCGATTCGGCGCAGCACTTCCTCCTGCGCTCTCAGCGCGTCGTGCGCGTCGGCGACCGTCACCGCTTCGAAGCGGACCGTGTCGTCGGGCGCTGCCTGCGCCAGCCGCGAGATGTCCACGCTGATGACGGTGGCGATCTTCGTATACCCACCCGCCGTGCCGCGATCTGCCAGCAGCACGATCGGCGCGCCGTCGCCGGCCACCTGGACGGCGCCGAATGGCGTGCCGTCCGACACGATGTCCGGCCCCCGGCTGTGCTCGATCGCGGGGCCCGCCAGTCGATAGCCCATCCGGTCCGATTGAGCCGTCACCGTGTAGGCGGACGAGAGAAACGTGCGAAGGCCGTGTGCCGTGAAGCGATCGTCCTGCGGACCGAGAACGACGCGCAGGAGATGCTCCTGCGGATAGGTCGGCTGGCTGCCCGCGGGCAACATCAACCGCCCACCGAGCAGGACCGGCCTGGTGCCGACGATCTCGAGCACATCGCCTCGCTCGAGCGCGCGCCCCTCGATGCCGCCGAGCCGCGAGCGCGTGTAGGTGGATCGGCTCCCGAGGACCACCGGGACGTCGATGCCACCGGCCAGGGCGAGGTAGCCGCGGACACCCGACTGGGCGCCGACCAATGCGAGCAAGGCGCCGGGGGTGACGGTCACGGTCTCCCATCGCGGCAGAGATCGACCGTCGAGGCGCGCGCCGAGGTCGGCGCCAGTGAGAGCGATCGTGGCCGGCGCCAGGAACTCGATCCGCGGCCCGACGAGCGTCATCTCGAGCGCCGCGGTGTCGTCGCTGTTGCCGACGAGTCGGTTGGCCGCGCGCAGGGCAAAGCGGTCGACTGCCCCCGACGTGGGCACTCCGTACCGCTGATAGCCGTAGCGCCCGAGGTCCTGGACCGTCGTCAGCATCCCGCCGTCGAGGACCGACATCACTCGCACGGGTGCGCCTCCAGCGTCCAGTTGCCCGCCCGGATCGCGGCCCGGATCGTCGCGTACTCGTCGACGGACACCGGCGCGAACCGGATGTAGTCGCCTGCCTCGACCAGCACAGGCGGCTGCCGATGAGGATCGAACAGCGACACCGGCGTGCGGCCAATCAACTGCCAGCCTCCGGGGCTTTCGGTCGGGTAGATGCCGGTTTGCTGCTGCGCGATACCAACGGATCCTGCCGGAATGGCCGTGCGGGGTGTCTTCAGACGGGGCGTCGCGATCTTTCCGGACATGCCGCCCAGGTAGCAGAAGCCGGGGCTGAATCCCATCATGTAGACGAGATAGTCGGTGCCGGCATGCAGCGCGACGACTTCGTTCGGCGACAAGCCGGCATGTTCGGCGACGAACCCAAGGTCCGGACCGAATTCCCCCCCGTACGCCGTGGGAATCTCGACGAGCCGAGGTGGGGGCATCGGGCTGTCCCCGGGGGCGGCTTCGAGGAGGGCGATGCGCTCCTGCAGTTCGTCGATGCCGATCACCAGGGGGTCGTAGCTGACGAGCAGCGAGCGGTACGTCGGCACGAGATCGACGACGCCGCTGATCGTGGCCCGCTCGATTGCGAGCAGCAGGTCCCGGACGCGGCGGTTGATCGCGGGGTCGATCGTGTCGCCGAACTCGACGACGAGGGCCGTATCGCCGGCGGGCAGGAACCGGGGCGGGGCGTTCACGATTGGGCGCCCATCGGGGCGAGGGTGACGCCGGCGCGCTTCAGCGCGTCGGCGAGAGCCGAGGCCAGCGCCACCGCGTCGGGCGTGTCACCGTGAAGGCACAGCGTATCCGCCTTGACGTGCACGATCTCGCCGGTGATCGCGACAACCGTTCCCTCGGTGGCCAGCCGGACGCTTCGTTCGACGACCTGCCCGGTGTCGTGGATGACGGCACCAGGTTTCGAGCGTGGCACGAGCGTGCCGTCGGGCATGAGCGCGCGGTCGGCAAACGCCTCCCGTGCGACCCTCAGCCCCATCCGCTCGGCTTGGTCCGCCCAGCGCGACCCGGCCAGCGCCACCAGGATGAGCGACGGGTCCGTGTCGAGCACCGCCTCGCTGATGGCCCGGGCCAGGTCGCCGCCAGGTACGGCCATGTTGTAGAGTGCGCCGTGCGGCTTGACGTGCTGCAGTTTCTTGGACGCGGTGAACGCCGTCAGGGCACCAATCTGGTAGACGAGGTCGTTGCGCACCTCGTCGGGCGTGGCCGCCAGGTTCCGCCGGCCGAAGCCCTGCAGATCGGGGAAGCCAGGGTGAGCGCCCACACCGACGCCGTGAGCCTCCGCGAGTCGAACCGTGCGCCGCATCGTGTTCGAATCGCCCGCGTGGAAGCCGCACGCGATGTTCGCCGACGTGACGAACCGGATGACCTCGGCGTCGAGCCCCATCGTCCACGCGCCGAAACTCTCGCCCATGTCGCAGTTGAAATCGAACCGCGCGGCCATTGCTGCACGCTCCCGCGAAATCGGGGTCGGGTTCCAACCCCCAAGCCCGAAGACTATTCGCCGGAGGCGTCCCCCTGTCAAGCCCCTGGCTGTGCTATCCTGCCGCGGCGACGGGTGAAACCGGGCGCGGACTGAGTCTGTTGTTCAGAGGGGGCTTCGATGCCGAACATCGCACGCATCCAGAGTGAGTTGAAGGCAGCAGGCGTGGACGGGTGGCTGCTCTACGATTTCCACAACCGGGACGCGATCGCCTACCACGTGCTCGGGATGGACTATGGCAAGTTCACGAGCCGCCGGTGGTTCTACTGGATTCCAACCAGCGGGCAGCCGGTGCGCCTGGCGCACAAGGTCGAGTCCACCAAGCTCGACTCGCTGCCGGGCGAGAAGCGGTTGTACCTCTCCTGGCGCGAACTGCACGCGAGCCTCGAGGAGATCCTCGGACCGGCGAAGAAGGTCGCGATGCAGTACTCGCCGACCGCGAACATTCCCTACGTGTCGCTCGTGGACGGCGGGACGATCGACCTGATTCGGTCGCTTGGCTTCGAGGTCATCTCCTCGGCCGGCCTGGTGCAGACGTTCCAGGCCGTGCTCGACGAGGCCGGCTACCAGTCGCACCTCGAGGCGGGCCGTCGCGTACAGCGGATCAAGGACGAATCCTTCGCGCTCATCGGCGATTCACTCCGTGCCGGCACGGTCCTCACGCAGTACGACGTCCAGCAGTTCATCGTCCGCCGCTTTGGCGAGGAGGGGCTCACCTGCAAGGGCGAGTACCCGATCGTCGGCACGAACGAGCAGCCGGCAGACCCGCACTTCGAGCCGACGCCGGCGAACGCGCGGCCGATCAGGCCTGGCGACACCGTCCTCATCGACCTCTGGGCGAAGCTCGACCAGCCCGGCGCCGTCTTCTACGACATCACGTGGTGCGGTTTCGTCGGCCAGACGCCCCCGGCAAAGTACGTCGAGATCTTCACGGTCGTACGTGAGGCTCGCGACGCGGCCTTGACGTTCATTCGCAACCGCTTCGCCGAAGGGAAGAAACTCCACGGCTGGGAAGTGGACGATGCGTGCCGAAACGTGGTGGAGAAAGCGGGCTACGGGAAGTACTTCATCCACCGGACAGGCCACTCGATTGGCGAAGAGGTCCACGGCAACGGCGTGAACATCGACAACCTCGAGACGAAGGACGAGCGCGAGCTCGTGCCCGGCATCTGCTTCTCGATCGAGCCGGGCATCTACCTCGCCGGCGAGATGGCGGTGCGTTCGGAGATCAACGTGTTCATCACGCCAGCAGGCAAGGTGGACGTCGCGGGTGAGATGCAGAAGGACCTGATACTCATCTAGAGGCCAGGGGGCAGGGGTCGC
Organism: Vicinamibacterales bacterium; assembly: GCA_036504215.1. NCBI lineage: Bacteria > Pseudomonadati > Acidobacteriota > Vicinamibacteria > Vicinamibacterales > Vicinamibacterales bacterium. The sequence continues at coordinate 119,627 of DASXVO010000039.1, forward strand.
CGATCCCTGATCCCCGGCCCCCGATCCCTGACCCCTGATCCGTGTGTGCTGTCTAGGAGGAAGACCGTGGGCTTCTACTATCTGTACGTCATCCTCGCCTACCTGCTGGTCATGACCGGGTACAACATCTACCGGTCACGTCAGATCAAGAACCAGGACGACTTCATGGTGGCGGGGCGCAGCCTCTCGCTCACCAAGATGGTCTTCACGCTGGTGTGCACGTGGATCGGATCCGGCACGTTCATCGCCGGCGCCGAGTACGCGTCCTACGCCGGCTGGAGCGCGGTGTGGCAGCCAGCCGGCGCGTTCCTCGGCATCGGGATCATCTACTTCGTGGCGGCGAAGATCCGGACGTTTGGCCAGTACACGGTCGGGGACATCCTCGAGGCGCGCTACGGGCGGTTCGCGCGGCTGTTCGGTGCGATCGCGCTCATCATCGCCTTCACGACGATTGTCGCCTACCAGTTCCGTGCGGGTGGCTACATCCTGAACGTCGTGACCGACGGCTACATCTCTCTCGAGGTGGGGCAGACGATCACGGCCGCGTTCGTCATCCTCTTCGTCACCATCGGCGGGATGATCGCGGTGGCCCACACAGATTTGCCGAACGGCATCATCATCGTCTCGGCCTGCCTGCTCGCCGTCCCCTTCGTCATCAGCGCGGCCGGTGGATGGGCGCACGCCCACGACGTGCTGGGACCGACGAGGTTCCAGGTCTTCGCGCAGGACTTCGGCAAGTACCCCGCGCTCAAGGGCTTTGCGTATTTCCTCTCCACGTTGCTGCTCCTGATGGGCGTGCAGTCGATGTACCAGAAGTTCTACGCGGCCCGCTCGCCCAAGGAAGCGAAACAGGCCGTGGCCATCTGGATCGTCGGCACGATCGTCGTCGAGACGATCGTCATCGCGATCGCCGTCTACGCGTCGGTCTACAGCACCGAGCGCCAGCTGGGGTGGGACGGCCGGGCGCTCGTGCTGAACGCGGCTCGGTACATGGTGCCGGGGCCGGTTGGTGTGCTGCTGCTCGGCGCCGCGTGTGCGGTCGTGCTCTCGACGGGCATGAACTACCTGTTGTCGTCGAGCTCGAATGTGATGCGCGACATCTATCAGGGGATGATCAACCCGAACGCCGATCCGACGAAGATGGTGGCGCTTCAGAAGGTCTTCATCGTCGTGATGGGCTTCCTCGCGTTCCTGATGATCTTCATCCCCACGTACCTCAAGTCCCAGATCTCGATCCTGCAATACGCCTACTTCGCCTACACGATGTACGGCGTGGCCGTGACGCCGGCCCTGTTCGCGGCCCTGACGTGGAAGCGGGCGACCTGGCAGGGTGGCGTGGCGTCGATTGTCGGCGGCGCGTTCGCGACCGTGTTCTTCGAGTTCGTGTTGCCGTGGATGGCGCCCGGCGTGCTCGAGGGAGCGCCCGGCGCCGGCAGCGCCTTCTTCGGGAAGGACCCGTGGGGGATCCCGAGCATCTACCCGGCGGCCATCATCTCGATCGGGCTGCTGGTATTCGTCAGCTTGTTGACACCTGCGCCGAAGCCCGAAGAACTCGAGCGGCTGTTCCCCAAGGAGCAGGCCGCGGCATGAGTCGTTGTCGAGAGGCGCACCTGGGATGAGAAACCCGGATCGGAGGAGGCTCGAGGTGCTCGGTCGCCTTCAGCCTTCTCCGGCCGGCATCTCCCCGTGCTCACCCGGAGTTCATCAGCGGGCACTGATCATCCGGCAGGCGTGTACCCCGGCGGCAGCGCCGCGCTTTCGCCGAAGAAGAACTCCTCCATCGCCCTCGCCATCAGGTCCTGCGCCTCCTTCTGCCAGGGCATCAGGCGGTACTCGTTGAGAATCATCCGCATTCGCGCTTCCCAGAGTTTCCACGCGTCGGCCGACACGCGCTCGTAGATCCGTTGCCCCAGTTCACCGGGCCACGGCGCTTCTGTCAGTCCGGGGAGTTCGCGTCCCAGTTTCACGCACTGCACCATCCGGGCGCCCTCGGGCGCCTTCTCGAGCGAAGCCATGCTGCTGCCTCCGATATTCGCTGATGTTATCATGGCGCATCATGGTGCTCGAAGACGACGAGCCCGAGATTCGGCACCGCGCCTGCTGGTACGGCCGTCGCACGTCCGACCTTCCCGACACGCTGACCGTGCACACGATTGAGGACGGCCAGTTGCTGTACTGCGCCCATCCGATGATGTACCCAATCGTCGGCTACGACTTCGACGTCCGCAACTGCGCGACGTGTGATTCCTTCCGTCCGCATCGCACGCTTCGGCCCGACGAGGTGAGAGGCTTCGGCGCGTAGCGACATTCGTTGAAAGACCGTCCGTCACCGCTACCCCTGCTGTCGTAATCCGCTGCACAGATTCGTCGACACCTGGAGGGTAGGCCCGCTCACAACCGAGCAGTTCCGGCCTGTTTCCGTCTCGAGCGCGGCAGTCGGGCGGCGGCCCCGATCTGGCACGTAGTTTGATGTCAATCGGCGTGAACGGCGCCCGCCTGTCATGGGTCGGTGGGCGTCAACGGGAAATCGGGTAAGGGATGCGCCGGCCGGCGCTCGCGGAGCGCCGTACGGCAGGGGAGGTTCGCCGTGAACGAATCAGGACGCAAGGAACGACGCGGGTTCGCGTCGATGTCGCCGGAAAAGCAGCGCGAGATTGCGAGCAAGGGTGGACGGGCGGCGCACGAAAAGGGCACGGCCCACGAGTGGACCTCCGAAGAGGCCCGCACTGCCGGCCGCAAGGGGGGCCAGGTGAGCCGGGGAGGGCGCGGTCGGATGTCCGACTCGATGGACTCCGCCGCGGACGATGTGGGGGTTGCATCACCAACCCACGAGAACAACTGACTCGACGTTCTCCTTCCTTTCGCCGTAGGCACGGCTCATGGCACGGGGCATCCGGCGCCAGCCGGACGATGACCTCAGTTGACGATCCGCTCCACCTGGACACGGGCGTCGTTGAAACACGCACCCGCGCCGATGTCGGTCAGCGTGTCCGGGGCGAGCGCGGTTGCGGTCGAGCGATTCGCCGTGCTCGACCGCCAGAGTCCTTTGGCCAGGACGACCGTGCCCGGGCGAATGGTCGGTTCGATGGAGAGCTTGCAGTGCACCTCGCCCAAGTCGTTGAAGGCGCGGACGCTCGCGCCTTCCTCCAGCCCCCGGGCATGCGAGTCGATCGGGTGCATGACGATTGCCACGTCCGGCCGCGGCAACTCGCCCAGCGTTGAGCTGATGGTTCGGTCGCTGGCAGGAGAGATCAAGGCCAACGGGAATCGCTCGGTCGCCGGGTCGGGCAGATACCGGTACAACCCGACAGACGATTCCCGTTCCAGTTCCTCCGGGAACAGGTGTGCTTTGGCATCCGTCGTGCGCGGGTAGACGTCCACGAACTGCACGGGAGTGGGTCCGAACGCAGGTTCGGGTCGCCTGTCGTTCCTGAGGTCGTCGCCCACCTGGTCTGGCAGACCGTTCATCACCTGCAGCAACGTCTCGAGTTCCCCGCCCTCCGTGGCTCCGCTACTGTCCACGGCCGACAGCAGTTGGCCGAACACCTCCGGGTTGGCTCGCGCCTCGCCAACGGTGTCGATGACGGGCTGCACCATCTGCAGACTGATCGGTCCGTAGGCGATGTGCAGGTCGTAGTGCTCGAGGAACGTCGTTGCGGGCAGCACCACATCCGCATAGGCTGCCGTGTCGGTCGTTACCTGGTCGAAGACCACCGTGAACAGATCCTCGCGCGCCAGACCCGCCAACACGCGATTCTGATCCGGCATCGTGACCGCCGGGTTGCAGTTGTAGACGAACAGGAGCTTGACCGGTGGTGACGTCTCCTCGGCCAATGCCCGGCCGAGGTGGTTCATGTTGATGACCCGCGTGTCGGGCTCCTCGACACCCACCCAGTCGTGAGTGAACAGCCAGGCGGAGGAATTGCTCATCGCGAATCCACCGCCGCGAACGCCGAACTTTCCCGCCACCGAGGGGAGCGCCAGCACAGCAGCGGCCGCGCTGCCGCCGTTGCGATTGCGCTCGAGCCCCCAGCCGCACCGCACGAGCGCCGGGCTCGTTGCGGCATACAGCGTGGCGAACTCCTCGATTGTGGACGCCTGGATGCCCGCGACTTCCGCCGCGCGCGCGAACGTCCACTCGCTGGCCCGTTCACGCAGCGCTCGAGCGCCAGTCGCATGCGCGTCGAGGAAGGTCTGATCGGCGGCGCCGCTCTCGAAGAGATGCCGATGGACGGCCAGTGCCACCGCGAGGTCACTGCCCGGTTTGACGGGCAGGTGCAGGTCAGCCTGACGTGCGAGGGTTGTGACCCGTGGGTCGATCACGACGAGCTTCGCTCCCTGCTTTCGGGCCTCCTGGATGTAGGGCACGAGGTGGATGCCGCTGATCGAAGGGTTCGCGCCCCACAGCACGATCAGCTTCGCGTGCCGATAGTCCTGGTAGCTCACCGACGGCATCTTGCCGTAGAGGGCCTGCGATGCGGCTCCGGTCGGCGCGGCGCAGACCTTTCTCGCGAGACGTGAGGCTCCGAGCCGGCGGAACAACCGCGCGTCGGTCGTGTCTTGTGTGAGCAGGCCGTTGGACCCTCCGTACGAGAACGGCAGGATGGCCTCGCCTCCCCAGCGGTCGCGCACCTCGCGCAGTCGCGTCGCGACGAGGTCGATCGCCTCGTCCCACGTGATTCGCGAGAAGGCCGCGTTGCCCTTCGGTCCGATGCGCACCGCCGGGTGGCGCAGGCGCACCGGGCTCTGGACGCGGTCGCCGAAGCGGCGGACCTTGGCGCAGATGTAGCCATCGGTCACAGGGTTGCGACGTGATCCATCGATCGTCACCACGCGGCCCTCGCTCGTGGCGACTGACAGGCTGCACCCGTCCGGGCAGTCCAACGGACAGGCCGTTTCAATCGTGCGGTCGCGCTTGAGATTTGTCGGAGACGGCATTCGCCCAGTGTACGACACCCCGGGGGGCTGGCGCTCGTGCCGGCGATGGGTTCCACCATTCCGCCTCGCCCCGGCCCTCGCGGTTTGCCAAACAGGTTGACTCTTCGTGTACGATACCGCCACCGTGATCGTGCCTCCGGACTGGCAGTCGGCGCTCGACGTGGATCGCATCCTGCACGGCCAGGGGATCAATCCCGCCGGCGGTGCGCCGGGTCTCGAACCGCTCCGCGTGGCGGCGGCGTCCGCCCTCGCGGTGGGCGTGCGGTTGATCGAGCCGCGTGTCGCGGCGCGTGAGGTCGCCTGCACGTTCGAGCCGGGCGCCGTCGTGTTTGCCGGCGGCTCCCGAGGGGTGTCGGGCGCCCTCGTCGAGGAACTGGCGGGCGCCGAGGCGGTGCTCGTCGCCGTGTGCACGGTTGGCGACCGTATCGACCGCGCCGCGGCGGCGTCGTTTGACGGCGATCCCGTTCTCTCGCTCGCGCTCGATGGTCTCGCGTGTGCTGCGGTCGATCTGCTGGCGCGTGCCGTTTGCGGCCAGGCGTGTCTCGACGCGGAAGCGCGGGGTTGGCACGTCGGGAATCCATTGATGCCGGGCATGGAAGGCTGGGCACTCGGTGAGGGTCAGCAGTTGATCTTCCAGTTGGTGGACACGGCCGCGATTGGCGTCGCGCTCCGCGAGTCCGGTCAGATGCAGCCGTGCAAGTCGTTGTCGTTCATGGCGGGGTTGGGCCCGCGTGTCCGCCGAGGATCCGCGGACGCATGCGTGCGGTGCGGCGCACGCCGTACGTGCCGCTGGAGCGGCGGGTGCGGCGGTGCGTCAGGAGGGCTATGAGATGCGACCGACAGTGAAAATGCTGGACGAGGCGCTGGTCGACCGTGTCATCGCGGAAGGTATGGCGCTCTTGCGCGATCCCGGCGTGCGCGTTCACAACGAGGAAGCGCGGCGGCTCCTGGCCGAGGCCGGGGCGGACGTGGACCCGCAGAAGCTCGTCGCCCACATTCCCGAGTCGCTCGCCCGGAAGGCACTCGAGACCGTGGCGCACGAATTCGACCTCTACACGCTCGACGGCCGGCCGGTCGTGCACTACGGCGGCGATTCGGTGCAGTTCGATCCTGGTTCGGCAGCGCTCGCCATCCTCGACCCCGAGACGAACCAGCAGCGCGTGCCACTGACCGGCGATTTCGTACGGCTCATCAAGCTCGTGGAGCAGTTGCCCCAGATCGACGCGCAGAGCACGGCGATGGTGTGCGGTGACGTGGCGCCCGAGATTGGCGACCTCTACCGTCTCTACCTGGCGCTGAACTTCATGCGCAAGCCGATCGTCACCGGGGCCTTCCGCACCGACACGTGGTGGACGATGAAGGAGATGCTGGTCGCCGTGGCTGGCGGCGAGGCTGCGCTGGCCGCACGGCCGATCGCCGTTTTCGATGTCTGCCCATCGCCGCCGCTGCTCTGGAGCAACCTGACCTGCCAGAACCTGATCGACTGCGCGAGGGCCGGCATTCCCGCAGAACTCGTGTCGATGCCCCTCGCGGGTGCCACCGCGCCGGTGACACTTGCGGCGGCTGTCGTCCAGCACACGGCCGAGTGTCTGAGCGGCGTCGTCATCGGCCAGCTCGCGCGGGCGGGGGCGAAGATCGTCTGGGGCGGCTCACCGGCGGCGTTCGACATGCGCGAGGGAACGACGCCGATGGGCGACGTGGGGACGTGGATGATCGACTGCGCCTATGCGCAGGTCGGCAAGCGCCTGGGCCTGCCGACGCACGCCTACCTCGGCATGAGCGACGCCAAGGTGGTCGATGCGCAGTGCGGCATGGAGTCCGCCGGCGGAACGCTGCTCGCCGCCCTGGCGGGGATCAACATGGTGTCCGGTGCCGGCATGATGGATTTCGAGAGCTGTCAGAGCCTCGAGAAACTCGTCATCGATGCCGAGATGATCGGGATGGCCAAGCGCCTCATCCGAGGCATCGAGCCGCGCGAGGATCCGATCGCCCTGACGCTGTTCCACAAGTTGGGCCACCGCGCCGACTATCTCGCTGAACCGCACACGCTGAAGTGGTTCAGCAAGGAGCTGTATCTCCCGTCGTCGGTCATCGACCGGTCGACGACCGACGGCTGGCGGCGCAAGGGTGCGAAGACCACCGCGGAGCGGGCGGCGGAGCGGGTGCGCACGCTCGTGGCGGCGTACGAGCCGACCGCGGTTCCGGCCGGGCTCCGCGCCGAACTCCGCGCCATCACGACCACGGCCGCGCGCAAGTTCGGCATGACCGAACTCCCGCCGCTGCCCGAGTAGGGGTCGGGACTGATTTGTCTTCCTGGTGCTCGGATCTGTAATCGAACGGAGATCGCCCCTTTCGCTCACCTGTAGGGAGTGCATATGTCGACCGAATACCTTGCGCAGATTGTCGCCGCCCTCGTGGATGGAGACCCGGACGCCGTGGTGGAAGGCACGCGGAAGGCGCTGGCGGCCGGCGCCGAACCGCTGGCGATCATCGATGGCGGCCTCGTGCCTGGCATGCGAATCGTCGGGGACAAGTACGCGACCGGCGAGTACTTCCTGCCGAATCTGATCGTCTCGGCAAGCGGCATGAAGCAGGCGATGGCACTGCTCGAGCCCGAGCTTCGCGCACGCCGCCAGCAGATCAAGTCGGCGGGCGCCGTCGTCATCGGCACCGTGCGTGGCGACATTCACGAGATCGGCAAGTCGCTCGTGGCGACGATGCTGTCGGCGAACGGTTTCGAGGTGCACGACCTCGGCGTGGACGTGCCAATCGAGTCGTTCGTCGAGACGGCCAGGCGCACGCACGCGGACATCGTCGGGCTGTCCGCGCTGTTGACGACGACGATGAACGGACAGAAGGCCGTGATCGAGGCGCTCGAACAGGCCGGTCTCCGCGGGCAGGTGAAGGTCATGGTGGGCGGCGCCCCGGTCACCGACCAATGGGCGAAGGAAATCGGTGCCGACGGCTGGGCACAGGACGCCGTGGCCGCCGTCGACCTCGCCACCCGCCTGGTTGCCGCCATGTGAGGACGATCACTTCCGGCGCCGCATCAGCAGGAGGCCGATCGCCAGCAGCACGGCTGTCTGGCCGATGAGGTTGACCTCGTAGTTCAGTGCGCTGCCGGTTCCCGCAGGCGGCACGAACAGCACGGCGATGGAGATGCCGGTGGACAGGAGCCCGGTGCAGGCGACGAGCCAGAGGCCCGATCGTCCGCCCGGGATCCTGACTTCCGCCTGCTCGCGGTCCGTCGCAGGTTCGCGCAGCTTGAGCAGCGCCCCGAACAGGTACAGATACGGGACGAAGTACGCGAGGATCGTCAGGTTCACCAGGATGTCGTACCCATCCTGCAGCGTCGTCTGACTCCCGCCAATCTGGAAGAAGAGACTCGCGACGAGCGCCAGGCTGGACAGCGCAGCCTGCAGCAGGAGCGCCACGTGCGGCGTTCGGTAGCGTGCGTGCAGTCGCGCGAAGAACCGCGGCAGCGTATCGTCCATCGCCGCCGCGAACGGGACGCGCGCGGATGCCGCGACCCACGAGTTGGTCTGCGCAATCACGCCGACCGCAACGAACGCCGCGATTAGCGCTCCAAGCCCTTCCACGCCGATGCGGCCGGCCACGAGTTCAATCGCGTCGGCAATCCCGCTCCGTTCCGAGAGCATGGACGGCGGTATGGCGCCGAGGACCGACGCCGTGCCGGCGATGTAGATGACCGTGGCTCCAATTCCGCCGAGGAAGATGCCGAGTGGAATCGTGCGCCGGGGCTGGCACACCTCCTGTCCCACCATTGCCGTGACTTCGAACCCCGAGAACGCGAAGCAGATGCCGGACCACGCGACGAGTGTGTCCCAGCCGCCCGACGCCGGCAGCAACGCGTGTGGCGCAAACGACGTCGCCGACCCGAATCTGGCGAACACGAGCGCGCCGAACGACACGAGCACGGCCGCCGGCAGCCAGGTTCCGATGCCGCCGAGATTCTGGACCCACTTCGAGACCTGCAAGCCGATGACGTTGATGGCGGTCGAGAGCCACAAGACGACAAGAACGAAGACCACTGAGTACGTGCGAGTCTCGTGACCGCCGGCGGCCGGGCCGTTCATGGCGACCGCTGCATTGCTCGCGGCAAACAGCAGCAGCGACGGAAAATAGAAGAGGTTGTTGATCCACAGGCACCACCCGCACAGGAACCCGTGACGCCGTCCGAAGGCGCGGCGCGTCCAGGCATAGATGCCGCCTTGTTCCGGGAACCGGCTGGCGAGCGCGCTCACCGCCAATCCGAGCGGGACGAAGAACGCGGCCCATGCGAGCAGCCACAGTACGATCGACGGCGGGCCGAGCCTCGCCGCGCGCGTGATCCACCTCAGCGAGACCACCGCGACGAGGTTCATCGCGACGAGATCGCGCAGGCGCAGCACGCGTCGAAGTTCCATCTGGGGCGCTGGCGGCGAATTCGAGTCGACTGGCACGATGAGTTCGGATTATATGGCAGCGCCGGCGGTCCGCCACCATCGCCTTTCGTCGAGTCGCCAGATCGACGACAAACCGACGACCGTGTGCAATGCCGGGCTTCGCGCGGGACGAAAACGGCAGGAACATTGGGGGGGGCGCCCGTGGCGACTGTCTTGCAAGCTCACCAGCCAGACGATGAACCGCGACGCGGCAGCCGACGCGAGTCGGGCCCGCGGCGCGGATGAGTTAGATCGCCCGAAGGACGTGACGGATGTTGAGACGACCCAAGTCGAAGTTGGACGACGAGGTGACGCCGGAGACGCTCGTATCGCCACCGCAGGCCGACGGTGTCGCCGACATGGTGGAAGGCCTGTTCGACCTGCTCGCCAGCTACCAAGCCGAGCCGAACGAAGGCGTGCTCTCGCTTCTCACTGCCTTCCTGCATGGGGCACACCGGGTGCTCGAAGCGAGTGCGGCTGAGGACGCCGAACACAATCGCGCGGCCCTGCTGGCCCTGCTCGACCAGGCACGCCGTGCGATCGAGGAGTGGCCACAGGAGACGCCCGAGCATTGGAGCGTTCACTGACGAGAGCCGGACAGGCGGACTGGCGGAACGGCGGGCTTGCCGCGCTCCGCTGGTGCTTCGAACTCCCGCATCTTCCTGGCCTCTCCTGCGTCCGTTCCTCGTCCGCCTGACGTCCGTTCCACGCGCCCTGCGGGTGATAAGATCCGCCGGTGCCTGGCGGTCGTCGGTATCCCGCCGTTTCCCGCCCAGGCCGGTCTCCCTCGACGATGGACGTTGCCATAGTGGGCGCCGGCGCGGCCGGTCTGGCCACCGCGATCTTCGCGGCCCGGCAGAAGCCGGGCGCCCGGATCGTGGTGTTCGACGGTGCGCGTCGCCTCGGCGCCAAGCTCCTCGTGTCGGGCGGAGGTCGCTGCAATCTCACCAACCGCGCGGTCACGGCCGCGGACTTCTGGGGAGGCAACCGGCGGGTCATCGACAGCGTGCTCCGCGCGTTCCCCGTGTCGCGGGCGGTGGCGTTCTTCGCGGAATTGGGCGTCGACCTGCATGAGGAGGAGGACGGCAAGCTCTTTCCGGATTCGAATCGGGCGCGCACGGTACTGGACGCGCTGCTGGCCGAGGCGGCACGGCTCGATGTGGACATCCGCCTCCAGCATCGCGTCGACCGCCTCGTTCGCGACGACGACGCGTTCGTGCTGACGGCGAAGGGCACGACGGGGCGGGCGCGGCGCGTGGTCCTCGCGACCGGCGGTCTGTCGCTGCCGAAGACGGGAAGCGACGGCGGTGGCCTGGCGCTGGCCGCGTCGTGCGGTCACACGATTGTGCCGACGACGCCCGCGCTCGTACCGCTGGTACTCGGAGGCGAGTTCCATCGGGCGTTGTCCGGCGTGTCGCACCAGGCCACACTCACGGTTCACGTCGAGGGGCGGCGGCCCACGCGGCTGGCCGGGCCGCTGCTGTGGACCCACTTCGGCGTGAGCGGTCCGGTGGCGCTCGACGCGTCGCGCCACTGGCACCGCGCGATGGTCGATCGCATGCCCGCCACTGTCCGGCTGTCGTTCGCCGCCGATCGAGACTTCCAGACCGTGGAGCAGGCGCTGCTCCAGGCGGCAGGGCAGCGGCCGAACTGCACGATCCGCGGGGCCGTGGCAGCGCTGGTGCCGGGGGCCGTCGCGGAGGCGTTGCTCGCCGCGCTGACGCTCGATGGTCGGAGTCGGATGGCGCACCTGCCACGCGAGGACCGGCGTCGGCTGGTTCACGCGATTGTCGAGTGGGACTTGCCCGTCACGGGCAGCCGGGGATACAACTACGCGGAAGTGACGGCGGGTGGCGTGTCGCTCGACGAAGTCGACCGGGCGACGCTCGAGTCGAAGATCTGTCCGGGCCTCTTTCTCGTGGGGGAGATGCTGGACGTTGACGGGCGGTTGGGAGGGTTCAACTTCCAGTGGGCGTGGTCGAGCGCGTGGGCAGCGGCGCGCGCGGCCGCGAGGTGAGCTGCAGCAATTCGATCGGGGCGGATTCCGGTTCCTGCGGTCCGCCCGATCCAGTCATGGAGAACATTCGATGTCCGAACGCGAAACCGTTGGATTCATTGGTCTCGGTCTGATGGGCAAGCCGATGGCCCTCAACTTGTTGAAGGCCGGCTTCTCGCTCGTCGTCCACAGCCGCAGCCGCGGTCCTGTCGACACGCTGGCACTGGCCGGCGCCTCGGTGGCCGCGACGCCGGCCGACGTGGCGCGCGCCGCCAGCGTGATCATCACGATGGTTCCCGACTCGCCGGATGTCGAGTTGGTGCTCAACGGGCCGAACGGTGTCTTCACCGCCGTGAAGCCCGGCTCGGTGGTGATCGACATGAGCAGCATCTCGCCGGTCGTGACGCGGCGCCTGGCGGCGATGGCGGCCGAGCGTGGTGCCACGCTGCTCGACGCGCCCGTCAGCGGCGGAGAGATTGGCGCGATCCAGGGGACGCTGTCGATCATGGTCGGCGGGGACGCGAGCGCGCTCGAGCGCGTGCGGCCGATGCTGAACGCCATGGGGAATCCCGAGAAGGTCATCCACATCGGCGAATCGGGCGCCGGTCAGATTTGCAAGGTCTGCAACCAGATGGCGATCGGCGGAGCGCTGGCCGTGGTCAGCGAACTCATGGTGCTGGCTCACAAGGCAGGCGTGAACCCGGAGCGGGTGCGCGAGGCGCTGCTCGGCGGCTTCGCAGCGAGCCGCGTGCTGGAGGTGCACGGCGACCGGATCATCAAGAAGAACTACAAGCCGGGATTCCGCGCGGCGCTCTATCACAAGGACCTGGGGATCATGCTGGAGACGGCGCGTGCGTACGGGACGCCCGTGCCGGTGTCGTCGCTCGTCGCGCAACTCGTCGGATCGATGGTTGCGTCGGGACGCGGCGATGATGACTACTCGGGGCTGGCGACCGTGCTGTTCGACATGGCGGGAGTGGAGTAGGGGAGTGGCCGCGGGCGTCCCCGCCCGCGCCGGGGGCGCCGCTCTCTGAGGAACACATGACCGAATCTGCCATGAACGATCCCACGGCCGCGTCGCAGGAGGTGTATGGCTACCTCACGCGCCTCGGTACCTCGTTCGAGGTCCACGAGCACCCGCCGGTGTTCACCGTCGAGGAGGCGGAGCAGTACTGGGCTGGCATCGCCGCTGCGCACTGCAAGAACCTCTTCCTGCGGAACGCGAAGGGCAGCCGCCACTACCTCGTCGTGATCGAGCACACGAAGAAGGCGGACCTCCGCCAGCTGGCGGCGCGACTGAACGACGATCGCTTGAGCTTCGCGTCGGCCGACCGGCTGATGCGTTTCCTCCACCTGACGCCGGGCGCGGTGTCGCCGTTCGGTCTCATCCACGATTCGGCGCGAGACGTGGTTGTCGTGCTCGACGCCGATCTCGTGGAGGCCGAACGGATTGGGTTCCATCCGAACGTCAATACGGCTACGATTACGCTCGCCACGGCTGACTTCCTGCGATTCCTGGCAGACCGGGGCAACGTGGTCCGTCAGGTGTCACTCTGATACTTCCCACGAGGACTCATGGCACACGCAGAATCGAATGAGACCGCCGCCGCGGTGCAGCCGTTCCCGACCTCGTTCTGGACGGCGAACATCACCGAACTGTTCGAGCGCGCCGCCTACTACTCGATGGCGAGCTTTGTCGTCATCTACCTGGGACAGCTCGGGTTCGGCGCCTACTGGCCCAGCTTCCTGAGCAGCAGCGTGCTGTGGTTCCTGGTGTTCTTCCTGCCGATCCTGTCCGGCACGATCGCGGATCAGATCGGATTCCGGCGGGCGCTGCTCATCGCGTTCGTGCTGCTCACTGCCGGCTATTTCTTCATGGGGTACCCGGTGTGGCTCGGCGGCAGCACGCTGAACCCGACGATCCGCGGGGCAGTCACGGTGGGCATGCGTGACACGGTGATGATCGTCGGTGCGATCCTGCTCATCGGGATCGGCGGGTCCATCATCAAGCCCTGCATCTCCGGGACGGTGCAGAAGGTGGCCGGCGCGCGGGCGACGCTCGGCTTCGCCATCTTCTACATGGTCATCAATATCGGGAGCCTGTTCGGCCGCGGCACGGCGTTCGTCGTGCGCAGCGGGTCGGGGCTCGGCACGATTCTCGCCGCCGTGACCGTGCTCGCCGTGGCGGCCACGCTGATAGTGGCGCTGGTCCACCGGACGACGAAGGCGAACCGCAGCCGGGCGGACATCTGGGTGGCCACGGCGGGCTTCACGGGTATCGTGGTCGCCTCGGCCGCCGCCGTCTCCTGGATCTACGGCGCGAGCGGGGCGGAGCGGGTGGGAACCGGGACGGCCAGCCTGTCCTACATCTTCGCGGTCGCTGCCGCCGCCTCGGTGGTCGCGTTCTTCGTCGTGCTGTTCACCTACCGGGAACCGACGGTCGATGCGACGGCGCCGGCCAAGCCGAAGCGGTCGGTGGGGCGGATCCTGCTCGACATGGTCCTCGTGCTGCGCAGCGGGCGGTTCACCCTCTACCTGGTGGTGATGACGGGGTTCTACTTCATCTACAACCAGGTCTACAACGTGCTGCCGCTGTACGTGAAGAAGGTGGTCGAGACCAACCCCGCGATGGACCTCTACACCGCCGCGAACCCGTTCGTGATCGTCTGCTTCCAGCTGATCATCTCGCGGACGTTCGGGAAGATGAAACCGATCCGGTCGATGGTCGTCGGCACCATCATCATCGCGGTCGCGATGCTGATCAACATCGTGCCGATCTACTCGGCTGGCGGCCCGCAGGCCTTGACGGCCAACTGGCTGCCGATCGCGTCGGTCTTCATCATTCTGACGGTTGCGCTGATCGCGCTTGGCGAGCTGTTCACCTCGCCGCGGATGTACGAGTACATCGGCGCCCTGGCCCCGAAGGGGGAGGAAGGCTTGTTCCTCGGTTACGCAAACCTCCCGCTCGCCCTCGGCGCGCTGTTCGGCGGCCCGGTCGGCGCCTACATCTTCAACGAGATCATGGCGAAGGGTGCCACGACGAAGGCCAACGGGCTGCTGGAGCTGGTGCCCGCCAACAACGCCCTCGGCTGGATCATCCTGATGGCGATCGGCTTCGTGTCGGCGGCCTCGCTGTGGGTGTTCAACAAGTGGCTCGAGCGGTCGGCGGCCGAGGCCCGTCAGTAGAGCGACGCCCGCACGCCCGCGCGAATCCAACGTCCCGGCATGTCGACGCCACGTGTCTCCTGGTACTGCCGGTCCAGGAGGTTCGCGGCGTCGATTGTCAGCTCGACCTTGCCGACGGACCGCGTCACGCGAAGATCCCAGAGGACGTACTGGCGTCCGTCCACGCGGCGCACGAACGCCAGGCGCTGCGCCAGCGTGAGGCGCGCCGGCAGGCGAACGGTGCCGCTGGCCGAGGCCGTATGGCGGGCGATGATCGACGCCGACGTCTGCCTCCCAGCCGGTCTCCTGGCCGACCTTCGCGTCTGCGGCGTCACCCAGAACGATCCGGCGCCGTAGCACACCTCGATGCGGACGCCGTCAATCATCACGGCCACCTGGCCGAAGCCCGATCCGCGCAGCGAGAAGTCGGCCTGCACGCCAAGCGGTCCGCGCGACCGCACGTCGACGCTCATGGCGTACGCGAGGATGTCCGCCAGCGAGCGGCCAGGCAGTTGGTCAATCTCCGCTCGGTCGAGCACCCAGACGTGACGGGCCAGCGCCTGAAACGACACGGGAGACGCGGCCGGCGTCACCAGCACCGACTCCTCGAAACGCGGGGGTGTGGTCTGCGACCGGGCGGTGGCCGGCGCGCCGAGCACGCCAACGCCCGCCAGACCGACGAGACCCGCCGTCCATCCTCGATGTCTCAAGTCCATCGCTCCACTTCGTCCAGAGGCCGCAGGCCGGCGTCGCGAGAGCCGGCCGAAACCAACAGCGTAGCAGATTGGTGAGGTCGTCCGAACGCGCGGGGCCGGCCGCTGGGGCAGCCGGCCGGTCGTTGACTCACCATGCGGACCGATGCTAGGGTGCAGATCTGATGTTGACCACGAGCCATCTCGGCGCACGCCCGATGTCGCCCGAGGTCTGCCGCTCGTTCGCCGTCCCGTTTGGGCGCTAGCGCCCACCCACTCCATACCTCACCGGCGTTTCGCTTCTCGTCGACAGCTCGCAGCGGGCCGCGCGCGGCGGTGCGGGTTGGCCCCGTGCAGGCCCTGCACGACGACACACCGGCTCTCGATACAATCGACAGGGAGGACCGTGATGGATCTCGCGAGACTGCGTTCGGCCATTGACGATGCGGACCGGAAGTTGCTGCGGTTGATTGACGACCGGATGCAACTGGCGCTCAGAGCCGGGCGTCTCAAACCCGTCGTGGAGGATCCGGCCCGGGAGGAAGAAGTCCTGCGGAACGTGAACGCCGCCCGCGACACGCTGCTCGACGCGCCGTTCATCGAGGCTCTGTTCCGCGCGATCATGGAGGAGTCTCGCCGCCTCCAGGACCGTCGCTTCCGCCTCGTCGCGTTCCAGGGCGAGCGTGGCGCGTGGGGTGAACTCGCGGCCAGGAGCTACGGCGCCAGCCTGGTTCCGATGCCGTGCCGCGAGTTCCGCGACGTCTTCCAGGGCGTGGCCGACGGCGCCATGGACGTCGGGCTCGTCCCCGTCGAGAACTCGATCGAGGGCGCGGTCGGTGAAGTGAACGACCTGCTGGTCGAAACCAACTTGCGGATTGTCGGGGAGGTGCTCCAGCCGATCCATCACGCGCTGCTGGCGCTTCCTGGAACCGATCGTCGCGACATCAGGGCGGTGTACTCCCACCCGCAGGCCCTCGGCCAGTGCCGGGGGTTCCTCTCGCGTCTGGGGCTCGAGGCGCGGCCCTTCTACGACACCGCGGGTGCGGCGCGGTGGTTGGCCAACGATCGGCCGCAGTCCGTGGCGGTGCTCGCGAGCACGCTGTCGGCCTCCCTCTACGGGCTAGACGTCGTCGAGGAACGCGTCGAGGACCACGCCGCGAACACGACGCGCTTCCTCGCGCTCGCCCGCGACGGGACCGGCTCGGTCGGTCGGAAGTGCTCGCTCGTATTCTCGGCGCCGCACCGTGCCGGTGCGCTGCTCGACGTGCTGCGCGTGTTTGCCGAAGAGCAGTTGAACCTCACGCGCATCGAGTCGCGTCCCGTTCGGAGCGACCCGGGCGCGTTCGCCTTCCTGCTGGACTTCCTCGGTGCGCGGGACGACGAGCACGTCGTCCGGGCGCTCGGGCGGATCCCGGAATTGACGCTGACCTGGAAAGTGCTGGGGTTCTACGAGCCGGCGGCGTCGGCGAACGGGCTCTGAGGTCCCGGACTGCAGTCCGTCGACTCCGGGCTCACGCCGACAGGTCGTCGAGCCAGAGCGTGACCTCGGCGTCCGACGGCATGCGCCAATCGCCCCGGGGCGATAACGCCACCGAGCCGACTTTCGGGCCGTCGGGCATGACCGACCGCTTCCACTGGTTGCCGAAGAACCGGGTGATGAACACCCGCAGCCACTTGCGGATCGTGTCGGCGTCGTACCGATCGCGGAACGCGCTTGTCGCGAGGAACAAGATCTTGGCCGGGCGGCTCTCCCACCGTGCGAAGTGATACAGGAAGAAGTCGTGCAGCTCGTACGGCCCGATGATGTCCTCGGTCCTCTGGAAGACGGCGCCGGGCTGGTCGCCGCTGACGAGTTCTGGCGAGATCGGTGTCTGGAGGACGTCGTCGAGGACCGCTTTCACCGGGGCGAAGCTGGGCTGGGCCGCGACCCATCCGACCAGGTGCCGCACCAGCGTCTTGGGGACGCCGGCGTTCACGTTGTAGTGAGAGATGTGATCGCCGTTGAACGTGTTCCAGCCGAGCGCGATCTCGGACAGGTCGCCGGTGCCGAGCACCAGTGCGCGCAGCTGGTTCGCCTTGTTCATCAGCACCATGGTGCGATAGCGCGCCTGCACGTTTTCGAACGTGACGTCCTGCACGTGCCGGTCGTGGCCGATGTCGCGGAACTGCTGCAGGCAGCCTTCGGTGATGTCGATGGCTTCGAGCGTGACGCCGCAGCCCTGGGCCAGGCGTCCGGCGTTGCCCCGCGTGCGGGCGCTCGTGCCGAATCCCGGCATGGTGAAGGCGAAGATCGATGCCCGCGGCAGGCCGAGCAGATCGAAGGCGCGAACGGCGACGAGCAAGGCCAGGGTGGAATCGAGTCCGCCCGACAGGCCGACGACGAGCCGCTCGATCTTCGTCTGCGTCATCCGCTTCGCAAGCCCGGACGTCTGGATGGAGATGATCTCCTCGGTTCGCCGGTTCCGCTCCGCATCGTCCAGCGGGATGAAGGGGGTGGGGTCAATCGGGCGGCGCAGGCCGAGCGCGGCCGCGGACCGGGCGGGACGCGCGTTCGGCACGGCAACATCAGCCTCGCCAACGTCGATCGTTCGCCACACCATCGGCGGGAACGCATGCACCGAGTCGCTGAAGCTCGTCGTGCGTTCGCGGTCGAGCCGCAGGTGCTCGATGTCCACGTCGGCCACCAGCAGTTCCGACTCTCGCGAGAAGCGCGCGGACTCGGCCAGCGTCGATCCGTCTTCCGCAATGATGGCGTGCCCGCCGAAGACCACGTCCTGCGAGGACTCGCCGGCACCGCATGACGCGTAGACGTAGGCGCAGATGCCTCGCGCCGACTGCTGCGCGACCAGCGCGCGCCGGTAGTCGGCCTTGCCGACCAGTTCGTTGGATGCGGAGAGGTTGACGATCAACTGCGCGCCATGGAGCACCTGGAACGAACTCGGTGGCAGGGGTCCCCAGAGGTCCTCGCAGATCTCCACGCCGAACACGAAGCCCGTGGCGCCGTGGGCGCGGAAGAGGAGATCCGTGCCAATCGGCACCACCTGGCCGCCGACCGGTACGTCGCGGACCAGCAGGTCGCGCGACGAGGCGAACCAGCGCTCCTCGTAGTATTCCTTGTAGCCAGGGATATAGGTCTTCGGCACGAGGCCGAGCACGGTCCCGCCGCTCACCACCGCGGCCGTGTTGAACAGGCAGCCCTCGGCCGCCAGCGGGAATCCGACGATCAGGACCGGGCTGAGCCGTGAGGATGCGCTGGCGATCTCGGCCAGCGCCTCAGCGGCCCGGTCGAGCAGGAGTTGCTGATGGAAGAGATCGCCCGCGGTGTACCCGGTCAGGCACAGTTCCGGGAAGGCCACGAGCTCGGCGCCTTCCTCGTCTGCCCGCGCGGCGCATTCGAGGATCTGGCGGACGTTGTGCTCGATATCGGCAACCTTCAGGGCTGGAACGGCTGCCGCCACACGGACGAAGCCGAAGTCGGGCCGCGCCTGGAGTGCGCTCATGCGATGCTATGATACGCCGGCATGGCCACAGAGCCATAGCACTCCACCTGCCTATGTCCCACGCGTTTCCTTCCACACCGGCTGTCCTGTTCCTGAGGGCGCAGCACGTTCCGTTCACCGAGCACGGGTATCGGTACGAGGAACACGGCGGCACGGCCGTCGCGGCGCGTGAACTGGCCGTGCCCGAGCACGCGGTCATCAAGACTCTCATCATGGAAGACGACGGCCGGCGGCCGTTGATCGTCCTGATGCACGGCGACCGCGAGGTGTCCACCAAGCAGCTCGCCCGACAAATTGGCGCGCGGAGCGTGGCCCCATGCAGGCCGGACGTCGCAAACCGCCACACAGGCTATCTCGTGGGCGGCACCTCGCCGTTCGGCACCAGGAAGGCGATGCCCGTCTACCTCGAGCGAGGCGTGCTCGAGGAGCCGACCATCTACGTCAACGGCGGCAGCAGGGGCTTCCTGGTCGGCCTCGCGCCGGCGGACCTCGTGCGGGTGCTCTCCCCAACGCTCGTGGACGTGGCGCTCGTGGGCGGATAGACCGTGGAGACGCAGGGACGGCAGGCGCCAGCCGAGGGCCCGGCGCTCGCGGCGCGGCGGGGGCCGGAGGCCGGAGACAGATCGGTTCCGCAAATTGGAAGACTAGTGATACCTTGTCCCCTTGCATATCGATTGAGAGGAAACGATGGGCGAGGCACAACGCGGTGCGGGCGGCACACCCGGGGGGATCGGCCAGTTCATCATCGGCGTCGTGATGGCGGCCGTTGGCGCGTACCTGCTGCTCAACCAGGTGCAGGTGACGACCTCGGGTTGGTACTTCTGGGGAACGAATTCCTTCGGGCTGACGCTGTTGCCGCTCCTCATCGGCATCGGTGTGCTGTTCTTCAACGGCCGTTCGATCATCGGTTGGTTCCTCACCGTCGTCGGTTTCGCGATCATCGTGGCCGGCATCCTGATGAACCTGGACATCTACTTCCGACAGACCAGCTTGTACAACACGCTCGTGATGCTCGGGCTGCTCGCCGGTGGGCTCGGTCTCATCGCTCGGGCGCTGCGACCGTCCGGTTCGTCATCCGCGCGGCCGCAGGCGTAGGTGCTGGCGGACGGGTCGGCTGCCCGACCGCCGAGAGGAGGCAGGGAGGACCTGCCAGACCGGAGCTGGCTCCCGCCAGCCCCACGTTGGAGGAGGACGCATGAAGAAGGTGCTCTGGATCGCGCTCGCCCTCGTCGTCGCTGTCGGCCTGCTGTCGGTGGCCAACGCCGCTGAGAAGAGCTATCAATTCACCGGGACGGTGAAGTCGGTGGATGGTGCGACGTTCACCGTGGAGAAGAGCGCCAAGGACGTGTGGACGTTCACGACCGAGGCGGCCACCAAGGGCGCGCCGAAGGTGGGGGAGAAGGTCACGGTCTACTACAAGATGATCGCGACCGAGATCGAGGCCAAGCCCGCGGCGGCCAAGCCCGCAGCGGCCAAGCCCGCGCCGAAGAAGAAGTAGGACACCTGGAGGGCGGGACCCCACCGGTTCCGCCCTCTCCCGCCCGCTACCTTCTGCACACCACCATCAACGTCTGGTCGTCGTCGTGCCGTCCGGCGCTGAACGTTCGAACGGCTTCCAACACACAGTCACGCACGTGGCCGGCATCGCCGGCGCCGGCGGCGGCGATGATGATGCCGGTGAGCCGGCGTTCGCCGAACTCGTCGCCCGTCGCGTCGCACGCCTCGGTGATGCCGTCGGTGTAGAGGACGAGTGTATCGCCCGACGCCATCCGCACGGTCCGCTCCGCGTACCGGGAGTCGAGGCAGATGCCGAGCACCGTACCGCCCTCGGCGAGCACCTCGTTCCGGCCATCGCTGTGGACGAGCACCGGCGGGTTGTGGCCGGCGTTGCAGTAGTGGAAGGTCCCATCGCGCGTGTCGAGGATGGCGAAGAAGAAGGAGACGAAGCGATCGTCCGGCAGCGTCGGGCAAAGCGTCCGGTTGACGCGCGCGCACACGTCAGCCGGCATTCGGCCGTCGCCAACTGCCGAGCGGACGGCGGCCTGCAAGTTGGCCGCCAGCAACGCGGCCGGGATTCCCTTGCCCGCAACGTCGCCGACGCAGAGCGCCAGCCAGCGGTCATCGAGGGCTATCACGTCGTAGGTATCGCCGCCGACCGAGGCCGCTGCCTCGCACACGGCCGCAAGATCCCAACCGGGGCGTGAAGGCAGCTCTGGCGGCAGCAGGTGACGCTGAATGTCGCGGGCTTGATCGAGTTCGCGCGTGTGTCGGGCGGTGGCGTGGCGTTCGCCGCGCCGCGCGTCGGTCAGTGCCCGGACCATCGCGACGACGCGGTCGTTGTCCCATGGCTTCTGGATGAAGTCGCGCACCCCGTGACGCAGCGCTTCGATCGCGACTTCCATCGTGCCCCAACCGGTCATGACCACGACCGGCAGCTGTTCGTCGACCGTGCGCACCTGCGACAGCAGGTCGAGGCCTTCGCGCCCCGATGTGGTGTCCCGGGCGTAGTTCAAATCCATCAACAGGAGGTCGAACTCGCGCTTGGATAGGGCTTCGAGGACTGCGGCCGGGGAACGTACCATCTCCGTGCGGAACCCTTCGGGCTGCAGCAACAGGCGGAGTGCGTCGAGAACGTCGGCTTGATCGTCGGCGACGAGGATCTGAGGGCAACCCGCGAGGGTCTTGATATCGGGCATGTCGGTGGAAGACACAAGCCGCGTGCCAGCGGCGCGGCTGTCGTATCTCCATTGACCGTCACTGGTTAGGGCCGACGGCCGCGCGCAGACCGCCTGGCCACTGTCCGAATCTGGGACGGTGCGTTCCCGGTGCGGACCAACCCTACCCAGTCTGCTTGTTGATCGCCGCCTGTCCGGCGTCCCGGAAGGCGCGAGAGACGCCGCCGACCCCGAGCTTCACGCCCCCGAAGATCCGCGAGACGACGAGCGCGCCTTCGATGTCGTGTTTCCTCAGGAGTTCCAGCAGCACCCGTCCCGGGTGGCCGACCTCGCCGTCATCCTTGGACGCCTCCAGCACGGTGCCGGACGGGTCGCGGAGGCGATGAGCCCAGCAGTGGTGGTTGGCCTTGCGGTAGTCGCGCTTGCGGAGGCGTAGCAGCGCATCCATCTCATCGGCCGATCCGAGGGGCGAGAGCAGGGCGTAGAAGCGCGAGCGTTCCACCGTGAGCGCGAACTCGCTGGTGCTGCGCACCTTCACGACGTGGTGCCTTCCTGGGCAGTCAGTTCGAGCACGAAGATGGTGCCTTGTCCTGGAGCGGACGTGAACGTGAGCCGTCCGCGCAGATGACGTTCGGCGAGCAACCGCGCGCTGTAGGTGCCGACCCCGCGACCGCGCCCGCCCTTGGTCGAGAACGACCGCTGAAAGACCTGCAGCCTGACGGCATCGGGCATCACGCTCTCGTTGTGCACCGCAAAGCGCGTGGGCAGTCCGCTTTCGAACGAGATGGTGACCGACTGGCCGGCGCCCGACGCTTCGAGCGCATTCTTGACGAGGTTGCCCAGCACGCGGCGCAGCAGCATCCCGTCGGTGATGATGGTCGCCTCTCCGGCCATGTTCACCGCGATGCTCTTGCCGGTCGCAACCGAGTGGTGCCGGTACAGGTTGACCAGATCCTCGATCAACTCGCGAACGTCGATCTCAACAGGCCGCGCCGTGAGTTCGCCCCGCTCGGCGGCCGCCAGGTCGCGCTGCGCTTCGATCTCCTCGACGACCTGCGCGGCCAGCGGCGCGATCCGGCCGCTGAACTCCACAGCCTCCTCCGGCGTGAGATGCGGCCAGAGTCTCAGGATGTCGCGAAGCCCGCCCGCCGCGTTCAGGACGTCGTGGAAGAACATCCGCTCGAGCACGCGCCGCCGCTGTTCGCCGCTGGTGTCGCGAATCGCAAATACCGCGAAGCGCCCGCCCGCGATCTCGATCGGCGTCGTCCAGACCTGCAGGTCGAGCGAGTCGCCGCCGAGTTCCGGTTTCAGCGTCAGCCGGCACTCCTCGCCGGTAGGCTCGCCGATTGACTGTGTCCTGGCGGTCGCGCGCGCCGCGCCGCACAGGGCGCAGGCGGGGGTCGTTCCGCACCCGGCCGGCTCGCTCTCACTGTTTTGACAGCCGATGGCCTGTCCCACGCGCAGGCCCAGCAGTTCGCCCTCAGATCTCTTCGCCAACTGCTCGAACCGGAGGTTCGCCCTCACGATCTGTCGGTGGTCGTTGATGATGGCGGCCGGCTCGGGAAAGCTCTCGAGCAGGGTTCCCACGACCGGTTCAGCCGCCAGGAGCTCTCGCTGGCGGACGATGGTCGTCATCGGCACGCGCTCGGGAGGAGCGAAGAAGGTGACCGGCGAGTCGTGGGACGGCACGCTCATGGACACACCTGCGCGCCGCTCTCGCCAAGCACGTCGCCCAGGGCGGTCACGAGGGCGTCGGCGTCCTCCGCGGAGAACGGCATGGGCGGCTTGATCTTCAGGACGTTGTGCATCGGACCGTCGGTGCTGACGAGCAGGCCCCGATCGCGGAGCCGGTTGACCACATACTCGGCTTCTGCGGCGGCGGGTTCAAGGGTCTCTCGATCCCTGACCATCTCCACGCCCAGAAACAGCCCCAGGCCCCGCACGTCTCCGATGATGGAGAAGCGGTCCATCAGGCCCTCGAGGCCCCGCCGGAGCCTCGTGCCCACTTCCAGCGCGTGCGGCTGCAACGCCTCATCCCGCATCACATCGAGCACGGCGAGACCGGCCCCGCAGGCGACCTGCGTGCCGCCGAACGTGTTGAAGTACTCCATGCCGTTGTCGAACGCGTCGGCGATCTCGGGCCGTGTGACGACCGCTCCCAGTGGAAAGCCGTTGCCGATCGGCTTGCCCAGCGTGACGATGTCCGGGGTGACACCCTGCGTCTCGAATCCCCAGACGTTGGTGCCGACACGCCCAAACCCGACCTGGACTTCATCGGCGATCGCCACGCCGCCAGCCGCCCGGACGGCGGCATACGCTTCGCGGAGGTACCCGGCAGGCAGGACGATCTGGCCGCCGCACCCCAGGATCGATTCGGAGATGAACGCCGCGACACGACGCCCCGACGATTCGGCGCGCTCGATCGCCCGCCGCACTTCGTGTCCGTACCGCACGCCGGCCTGCGGATCCGCCGCGCGGTAGGGTCCGCGGTACACATCGGGCATGACGACCTTGTGCACGTGTGGCGGCGCGCCCGTCCCACCGGGCCCATCGAACTTGTACGGACTCAACTCCACGAGTGATGTCGTATTCCCGTGGTACGCATGGTCCACCACGACCATGTCGCGGTGGCCGGTATACGCGCGAGCCAGACGCAACGCCAGTTCGTTCGCTTCGCTTCCGCTATTGACCAGGAAGCACACGCCGAGCGGCTCCGGCATCAGCGCACCCAGCCGCTCCGAGTAGTCGACGATCGACTCGTGGAGGTACCTGGTGTTCGTGTTGAGCACCGCCAGTTGTCGCACCGCAGCCTCGACGACACGCGGGTGGTTGTGGCCGACGTGAGGCACGTTGTTCACGCAATCGACGAACCGGCGCCCGTCGCGATCGAACAGGTACTGGCGAACTCCGCGGGCCATCGCAATCGGCCGGCGGTAGGAGATGCTCAGGTTCCTGCCCAGGCGCCGGCGTCGCGCGTCGAGGAGCGCGTCGGCGGATCTCGGGGTGGCCGGGAACCGTTCTTCGGGCACGCCGGCGATCAGGTTGGCGTCAGGGCACAGGCTGAGCCAGATCTCACGCTCGCCGGGCGCGGCCACACCCGGAAACTCGCCGGAACGGCCGAGCAGATCGGTGATGATCTGGATGTGCAGGTGCGGCGGCCACCCGCCGTTCACCGAAGGATCGCCCAGCCACGCGAGACGGTCGCCACGCCTGACGGCCTTGCCGGGCTCGAGGCCGGACAGCGACTCCAGGCTCAGGTGGCCGTAGAGCGTGAAGAACTGGAGTCGCCCCCGATCCACCCTGTGCTCGAGGATGATTGTCGGTCCGTAGTCGCCGGCCGCGGCGTTGTTCGCGATGCTGTGCACGACGCCGTCGAGCGGGGCGTACACCGGCGATCCGGCCGGGCAGAACAGGTCCAGGCCAAGGTGGATCGTGCGGTTCTCGGTGTACCAGTTATTGGTGTGACGGAAGAGATCGGTAACGTAGACCAGGCGCGCTTCGTCGTACCGGCCCACGCCAATCGTCGCCGCACTCCGGCGCATCACCTCATCGACGTGCGCAGAGAACAAAGAAGTCTGCTGGACGATCTCCGGCCGCGGGATGTCGAGGCTGCCGACGCTCAGGTCGAGCACCACGACCGGGGTCGTGCGCAGGTCATAGCCCATGACGGGCGCGAACCCGTCGCGGTTTGCCGCGAGCCACGCCGTCAGGGCCGCGGTCGTCGGACACGCGGGCAAGCCGCAGGCGTGACGAAAGGCAAAGTACGCCCATGTCGGATTCGACGCCGCGAGTTGTTCGAGCAGCGCCCACGCACCTCGTTCACTGATGCGCAAGTACTCGTTGCCTGGCGCCTCCGCCAGCTGGCACGCGGTCATCGTGACGCTGATCGCAAGCCGTGCGCAGATGAGATCGTAGAGAACGTGCAGTTCCTCGTCCGTCAGCGGCAGGCTCTCGTGGTACCCGCGGACGATGGCCGCGCCGGCCGCGATCGGGTCGGGCTTGCCCATCATGGCGTACGCGCTGGCGGTGGCCAGATCGGCAACGGTACAGGAGTAGATCATGTCGCCGAAGTCGACGGCCCCCACGACGTCGGCCGGCCCCACCAGGACATTGTGGTCGTTCCAGTCGTTGTGGACGACCTGGCGCCGGAGGCCGTCGAGGCGAGGGAGGACGACCTCCCGGAAACGGTCGAGCGTGCGCTCGATGAGCTCGCGCTGGCAGATCTGTTCGAAGCGGTGCGCCTCGGCCGCGATCCACGGCGTCCCCGTCAGGTCCCACGGCAGAGGTCTCCGCATGCTCGGGTGCGAAAAGCCGGCGAACGCGCGATCCATTTCGCCCAGTCGACGGCCGAGGCTCACGAGCAGCTCCTCGCTGTGCGGCGAGTGGCGCGCGAGCACGGTGCCCGGGACCCACGTCAGCAGTCGAACGAGGTGCTCGCCGCCGTCGGCGCCCGGCACGCTCGTGATCGGGGCGCCTGAGAGCGACAAGACGACGGCGGGCACCAGCAGCGACTGACTGCGGGTGGCCAGGTGGGCGAGCGCCGCGTTCTGAAAATCGAGGATCTCCCGCTGCTCCGTGGCGTTCGCAATCTTCAGAACGAAGGCGCGGCCGTCCGAGTCGACCAGTCGGAAGTTCTGATCGCGTTCGCTGGCGAGCGGCTCTGCCTTGCCGGACGTGCCGAAGATGCGGGCGGCGAGGTCCTCGGCCTCGACTGGAGAGAAACGGGGAGCGTGTTGTACGACGACGTCCATGGCAGGCCATGTTACCATCGCGTCTCTGTTCCTCTGAAGACGTCGATGAGCGAGTTGAAGCGGATTCTCCTGACGGGTGGCGGAACCGCCGGACACGTCAATCCGGCGCTGGCGATTGGCCGGGCGCTCTCCGGCGAGGGGACGCGTTTTCTCTACGTCGGTGTGCGCGGCCGGGCGGAGGCCGAGGTGGTGCCGCGCGAGGGGATGCCGATCCGCTTCGTGCGGGCGTCCGGCTACCCGGGCGGGCGGCCATCGCTCGAGCTCGTCCGTTTCCTGGCGAACCTCGGCGTTGGCGTGGTGCAGGCGGTCGTCATCCTCCTGTCCTTCCGTCCGGACGTCATCGTCGGCACCGGCGGGTTTGCGTCGGCGCCGATCATGTTCGCGTCTGCGATTCTGCGTCGCCTGGGCCTGCTCCGGGCTGGCGTGTTCGTCCATGAACAGAACGCGGCCCCTGGGAAGCTGAACCAATTGGTCGGCCGCGTGGCCGACCGCGTCTTCGTGACGTTTCCGGAGACGTTTTCGAGCTTCCCGTCGAACGGGGTCGTGACGGGCTACCCGCTGAGGGGGCGGATTGCGGTCGTCGATCGCACAGAGGCCGGTCGTCGTCTCGATTTCACTCTTCCACCCGGACGACGGGTCATCTTCGTGTTCGGCGGCTCGCAGGGAGCCCGCACGATCAATCGTGCAATCGTCGACGCGTTAGGCGACCTCCTTCCGCTGCGCGATCGCCTGTTCATCATCCACGGCACCGGTCTGTTTCGCGGCCGTGACTACCACGCGACCGACGACACCCAGGCGCGGATCGATGCGCAGTATACGGAGGACGAGCGCCGACAGATTGCGACGTTCTACGTCAGTCGGCCGTTCTTCTACCAGATTGAGAACATCTACGCGGTGGCCGATCTCGTCGTGGCGCGCGCGGGCGCCGGGAGCCTGTACGAGCTGGCGTCGCTCGGTCTGCCGGCCATCGTCATCCCCAAGGCCAATCTGCCCGGTGACCACCAGGTGATGAACGCTCGCGCGATGGCCCGCTGCGGCGGAGCCCTGGTGATCTACGAGGAGGCCGCGCTCGTCAACGGAGCGATCGTCGAGCAGGTGGACGGGCGCCAGTTGGCGACGGCGATTCGAACGCTCATCGACGACACGGCGCGGCTCGCGGAGATGGGGCAGAAGAGCCGCACGTTTCTCCGACAGGATGCGCTCAGCCTGATTGTGCGGTGCATCCGGGGTGAGGACGTCGCGGGACCCACCGGCGTGGACGGCGCGGCCTTCGAATCCCTGCCCACGAACCAGGCGCTCCTGTCGCGCCTCGAGCGAGCGGCGGCGGAGAAGGGCGCCGCGTACAGCCCAGACTTCGTCGTGCCGTCGCCCGACGACCGGGCGTATTTCGTGAGCCGCGCGGCGTCGCTGCTCGTGAGCGCGGACTGGGAGCGCCGCAACCTGGGCGTCAAGCTGATTGGGCTGCTGCACGCCCGCGAGAAGCTGCCGCTGCTGCTGGCCTTGCTGGGCGACCGGCGCCCGGCCGCCCTGCTGAAGCGCCTGTGCGGCGGCGACTACGAGCAGGTTGGATTCATTCGACGCAACATCCTGGCGGCGATCGCACGGCTGGGCGTGACGACGCCCGAGGTGGAGGCGGCGCTGGTCGGTGCATTTGCCGATCCCTACTTCGAGGCGCGCGCCGAGGCTGCGCGCACTGCGGCGGCGCTAGGGGCGTACCTGCAGTCGCGACAGCAGATCGTTCAAGGTCTCGAGCGTCTGCTCTCGGACCGCTGGCTCGAGGTGGCGGCGGCAGCGGCCCAGGCGCTCGGCCGCGTGGGCGACGAAACCGATGCGCTGCCGGCGCTGCTCGCTCTGAAGGGCGCACGATTCTGGCGCGTGCGCGCCGCGGCGCTCGACGGCCTGGTGACGCTCGTGGAGCGGGGCCGGGCGGGCGACCTCACGCGACTGATGCCCGCGCTCCAGGAGTTCGTGCTGACGTCCACCGATTTCAAACCCGAGTTTCAGATCAAGCGGCTCTACGGTCGCCTGCTGCAGGCGATCGCCGCTCGGGAAGGAGGCGCCCGGTGATCTACCTGCTCGGCGCGCTCGTGCACTCCCGCGTCGGCGTGCTGGGGCTCCTGCGCCTGTCGGAGTACCTGACCGTCCGGGCGATTGGTGCTGCGCTGACGGCCATCATCCTGACGTTGCTGATCACGCCGCGGTTCATCTGGTACCTCCACCGGCGCGGCCTGGTGGACCAACTGCGGGAGACCGGCGTCCCGTCCGCGTTCGACAAGGCCGGCACGCCGGTGATGGGCGGCGCCGTCATGGTCGGCTGCATCGTCATCGCCACGGTGGCGTGGTGCAATCTCGCCAGCCGGTACGTCCTCACCGTGCTCGTCGCGCTGCTCTGGTTCGGCGCCATCGGCCTGGTGGACGACGTGGCGAAATGGAGGGCGCGTTCGGGCAATCGTGGCATGTCCGAGCCGATGAAACTGCTGCTGCAGGGGCTCTTCACGGCCGTGCTCGTCGCCCTCATCGCCAGCCCGTGGTCGCCGCTTCCCGGACGCGAGATGGGAAACCTGTACGTGCCGTTTCTCAAGTCGCCTCTCGTCCGATCGCTGGCGCTCTATTTGCCGGTCGTGTTCATCTTCGTGATGCTCGTCGGAAACGCCGTCAACATCACCGACGGGCTCGACGGTCTGGCGATCGTGCCGTCGGTCTTCGTCATCAGCGTGCTGGGATTGTTCGCCTACGTGATGGGGAACGCGATCTGGGCGCGCTACCTGTTCTATCCGCTGCTGCCAGGTTCGGGCGAGCTCATCGTGTTCTGTGCGGCGTTCGCCGGCGCGGGCATCGGCTTCCTGTGGTTCAACGCCTATCCCGCGCAGATCTTCATGGGTGATGCCGGGTCGCTCGCCATCGGCGGCTGCATCGCCACCATCTCGGTGCTGCTCAAGCAGGAGGCGCTGTTCCTCATCCTTGGCGGCCTGTTCGTCGTGGAAGCGGTCAGCTCGCAGGTGCAGGACAAGATTGGTATCAAGTGGCTGGGCCGGCGCCTGTTCTACCGGGCGCCGTTTCACCACCAGATGCAGCACACCGGCCTGGCAGAGACGAAGGTCGTGATCAGGCTCTGGATCATTTCCGGCATGCTCGCGCTCGCGGCGCTCGCGACAATCAAGCTCAGGTAGGAGAGACCGTAATCGCCACGATCTCGCCGCGCCTGAACAGCCGCATCGGCGGCCCCCAGAATCCCGTCCCTCTCGACACGATCAACGACATGCCGTCGATCGCATATCGCCCGGCCACGTACGGATACACCATCCGGACCAGGTAGGTGAACGGCCAGATCTGTCCGTCGTGGGTGTGGCCCGACAGCATCAGGCCCACGCCCAGTTGCGCGGCCCGTTCCACCTGCCATGGACTGTGGCACAAAAAGACCGTTGACCCCGGCGGACGATGAGCGAGAGTGCGATCGACCGGATGGTCGCTTTGTCCAAACTGCCGCCTCGCCGTGAGGTCGTCCACCCCTGCCAGCACGAGGCCGGGCGCGACTTCCACCGACGTATCGCGCAACAGGCGGATGCCGGCATCCGCGAAGACCCGCAGCGAGCCGTCCAGGCCGGCGTAGAACTCGTGGTTTCCCGTGACGCCCCAGACACCGAGGGGCGCGTGCAGCGTGCGCAGCGACGGAACGAGCAACTCCGACAACGACGAATCCTGATCGACCAGATCGCCGGTGACGACGATGAGGTCCGGACGGAGCTGCTCCACTTGCGTGATTCGTTCCTCGATCCAGCGCTTCCGAAGCACAGGACCGAGGTGCAGGTCCGACAGTTGGACGATGCGCAGTCCGGCCAGGGCTGGCGGGAGTCCCTGGATGGCCACCCGGTGCTCCTGTACGGTCGGCGCGCGCAGACCCTGCGTGACGGCGAACAGGCTCAGGCCGATGGCGATCGCGACGGCAGCGAGGCGAAGCGGCCTGGAGAGTCCCGGGATCAGCCACCCGAAGCCGGTCACGATGTCGGCCCCGAGCAACCAGGCGAACAAGAAGAACAGCATGCCGACCCACGTGGCACCGACCAGTTCGACCGGCGCCGCCACGGTCCGACTCGTCGAACGGGCGAGAATCTGGCCGAGCGGAAAACTCACCCACAGGAGTGCCCCGCCGATGAGCAGCGCCCGGTGCCACAGCGGCCCGGCGGCTGGCGGCAGGTTCCACAGCCTGGCCACGACGTAGACATGCTCGAGGGTCCAGACCGACAGGATGATGGCGAAGAAGGTCATTGTCTCTACTATCGCATACAGGCCGCAGGTTGCGGCGGGACGGCGGGCGGGGTACGCTCCCGGTCATGCACGCTGCCTTCGCTCGCGTCCATCGCGCGCTGACTCCCACTGGGTTGACCGGGTCGTGGGATGGCCCCGCCTGGCGCCACGCCGACCGGCTGTCCATTGCCGAATTCCATCCTCGAAGCACCGATCATCGGCCCGTGACCGAGGCCCGGCTGCTCTACGACGACGACGCCCTCCATGTGCTCTATCGCGTGCAGGACCGATTCGTCCGCTCGGTTCACACGGAGTACGACAGCGACACGTACAAGGACAGTTGTGTGGAGCTGTTCGTCCAGCCGGCAGGCGCCCCTGGGTACTTCGCGCTCGAACTGAACGCAGGCGGCGCGTTCTCGCTGCGTTACATCGAGGATCCCACCCGGGCCGCGAACCGTTTCGCCAAATGGACCATGGTCGACGCCGGGCTTGCCTCGACGATCCGCGTCGGCCACTCGCTGCCACAGGTGGTCGAGCCCGAACGGTCCGACCCCACCAGCTGGTGGGTCGAGGCCACGTGGCCGTTCGCGGTGATGGAGGGCTACTGCGGGGCGGTTCGGCCGGCCGCGGGGCAGCGCTGGCGGGCGAATGCCTTCAAGTGCGGCGACGAGACCTCCCACCCCCACTGGGCCAGTTGGTCGCCCATCGGCGAGACCCTGAATTTCCACCAGCCGCAGTACTTCGGTGAGATCGAGTTCGTGCGCTGACCGAGCGCCTCGAGCGGCACCCACCCAGATCATCAACCGCAGCCCCCGCCGCGCGTGGCCGCTGCAGCCTTCGTGTGCCTGGTGCCCTCCGTGGTTCAGCCACGATTGGCATCAGACTGATGCATTTCCCCTCACAGCCGATAACTGATGATGTAGGGGACTGGTGTCGGTGTCTTCGTGTGCGAACGCGCACACGGTTCGACGTGGTCCGCTGAGCCGACGTGTTCGGCAGGCTGGAAGGCCGTAGGCACAGACCGTATGTCAACTCTCGCCTTGTCGCGCGATTGGTTCCCGGCCGAGTCGGATGGGTCGCTCCAGGTCGTGGCGCAACGATTCGAGTCCCTCGTGAACTCGCCGCTCCGCGCCAGCCTGCTGCGATTCCTGTTCGCGCGGCGCGATGGCACGTTCGAGATTGAAACGCTGACCGCGGCGCTGGGATGCATGCGGGCCGACGCGGAGCGGTGCCTCGACGCGCTCGTCGCGGCCGGCCTCGTGCAGCGCCGGATGTCGGGGACCATCCACTACGGGGCGGCGACGCCGGCGCACCCGATGCTCGCCAGGTTGCTCACCGACTTCCTCGCGCGTCCCTCCGGCGACGCCCACCTCAGCACGACGATCGCGGTCCGCCGGCTGCAGGAACTGGTCGGCCGTGACGAGAAGATGCTGCTCGTTCTCGAGTCGATCCGTACCGCGGCCAAGACCGACATCTCGGTGCTCGTGCTCGGTCCGACCGGCGCGGGAAAGGAAGTGGCGGCGCGCGCCATCCACGACTTGAGCCGGCGGCGGGCACAGGCGTTCCAGGCGGTGAGCTGCGCCGCGGTGCCCGACACGCTGTTCGAGGCCGAGGTCTTCGGCCACGAGAAGGGCGCCTTCACCGGTGCACACGAACGCCGTGTGGGCCGCGTCGAACTGGCGGATCGCGGCACGCTCCTCCTCGACGAGATCGGTGACCTGCCGCTGCTCTCACAGGCGAAATTGCTGCGCGTCCTCGAGGAGCGCCGGGTCGAACGGCTCGGCGGGAGCCACGGGATCGCGGTCGATTTCCGCCTCGTGTCGGCGACCAACAGGCCGCTCGAGTCGCTGGTCGCGGATCGCCGGTTCCGCGAGGACCTCTACTACCGGATCAACGCGTTCACCATCCGTCTGCCCGCGCTCAAGGAACGGGCGGAGGACATCCCGCTGCTCGCGCGGATGTTCCTGTCGAAGCAGTGCGTGGCGGACGGGCTGCCCCCGGACGCGAAGCGGTTCTCGCCGGCGGCGCTCGGACGGTTGAGCGCGCACCACTGGCCGGGCAACATCCGCGAGTTGGTGGCGACGGTCTCGCGTGCGGCGCTGTCGACCGACGGCCCGGTGATCGACGTCAAGCAGATCGGCTTCATGTCGACGATGACCGCGTCCTCCGGCGTGACGGCCTGCCCGAGGGGCATCCGGCGGCTGGCCGACATCGAACGCGAGTACGTCCAGACGGCGCTGGCCACGACGAAATGGAACAAGAAGGAGACGGCGCGGCTGCTCGGGATCAGCCGGGAAACGCTCTACCGGAAGATCCGCGAGTACCGGCTCCTGGTTGACGGGACGAGCGGGAAACCGGGCGCGGACATCGGCTGAGGGGCACACGGGCGTGACGAGGTTCGGACGCTGGTACATCGCGGCGGTTGCCGTTCTGGGCGTGGGCGCCCTGACGAACTCGCTGTACGTGCTGACGCAGGTGCCATTCAACTACCGGTGGCTGATCCTCTGGGTGCTCACCTGGCTCAGCGGGTCGTTTGCCATCCGCGTTCCAGGCGTCGCCGCCACCATCTACGTTTCCGAAGCGTTCTTCTTCACGACCATCCTGCTGTTCGGTCCCGCGCCGGCCACGGTGTGCATGGCGATCGACGGCCTGCTCATCTCGATCCGGCGGAAGCACCGCGAGGCCTACCGGGTCATCTTCAACCTGGCCGAGCCGTCGATCTCGGTCTGGGTGGCCGCCCAGGTCTTCTACCTGCTCTCCGGCGTCCCGCCGCTCGGCACGCTCGCCACGGTGCCGTCGCTCAGCACCCTCGTGCTGCCTGTCGTCGCCATGGCGGCGGTCTACTTCGTGCTGAACAGCGGCCTGACGGCCGTCGCGGTGACATCCGAGACCGGGGCGTCACCGTATCGCCTCTGGCGCGAGCACTTCATGTGGCTCTCGCTGAACTACTTCGGCGGCGCCTCCGTGGCCCTGCTGCTGGCGCTCAATGCGCCGCGCCTCACGTGGAGCGGCCTCGGCGTCGTCGTGCCGCTCATCGTCATCTCGTGGTTGACGTTCAAGACGTCGATGGATCGGGTCGAGGACGCCAACCTCCACCTCACCGAACTCAATCGACTCTACCTGTCCACGGTCGAGACGCTCGCGATGGCGATCGACGCGAAGGATCAGATCACGCACGGTCACATCCGCCGCGTGCAGTGCTACGCGATCGGTCTGGCGAAAGCCATTGGCGTGAGCGACCAGCGCCAGATCAAGGCCATCGAGGCCGCCGCGCTCCTGCACGACATGGGCAAGCTGGCAGTGCCCGAACACATCCTGAACAAACCGGGGAAGCTCACGCCGTCGGAATACGACCGCATCAAGCTGCACGCGTCAGTGGGAGCGCAGATTCTCTCGGCGATCGACTTCCCGTACCCGGTCGTGCCGATTGTCCGCCACCATCATGAGAACTGGGACGGCACGGGCTATCCCGACGGCTTGAAGGGCATGGACATTCCGCTCGGGGCGCGGATCATGGCGGTGGTGGATTGCTACGACGCGCTGACGTCCGACCGCCCCTACCGTCCGGCGTTGTCGGACGAGGAGGCCCTGGCCATCATCGACGCCCGCCGGGGCACGATGTACGATCCCGTCGTGACGGACGCCTTCGTTCGCGTCCACGCCGACATCGACGCGGAGGTGACGACGTCGGGTGACGACGTGAGCGCGCTCGAGCAGTTGCTGCACGCCCAGCCCGCGACGGCCGTCGCCGATGCCACAGGGACGGCGAGTGGATCCCGCGAGCTGACCGACACGCTGCTGGCGCTCTCCGATCTGGCCGGCGGGATGGCAGGCCACACGTCCGTCGAGGATCTCGCCATGGCGCTCGGCTTCCGCTTGAAGCAGACCGTGCCGTGCGACCTGCTCGTCTTCTACCTGCGCGACCGCGTGTCGGACGATCTGGTGGCGGTCTGCGCGTCGGGCACGGCCGCCGACGTGCTGAAGGGGATGCGCCTGCGCGCGGGTGAGGGCCTGAGCGGATGGGTGGCGATCAACCGCACGACGATCATGAACTCGAGCGGCGCGCTCGACCTCGCCGAGCGCAAGGACCTGCTGCCGGGGCCGTTCGACAGTGCCCTGGCGACGCCGCTCGTCGCGGGCGACCACGTCGTGGGAGTCCTCTCCCTCTACGGGGAGTCGCGCGAGGCCTTCAGCGGCGAGCATCAGCAGGTGGTCGAATTCGCCGCGCGCCAGATCGGCCCGGCGCTCGAGCGGGCGCTGGACTTCGAACAGGACCGCATGGCGAGCCTGTTCGATCAGCCGACCGGCCTCCCAAACGAGAAGTACCTCGAGCGCGTGCTCGCATCGGCGGCCTATGCCGTGCGCACCGACGGTCCCAAACCCGGGATCCTCTTGCTCAGCGTCACCGATGCGGGCCATGACGACCCGGGCGGGACCGACGTACTCCTCCGCCTGGCGGCCACCGCACGCACCGCGGTGCGCGTCACCGACCTCGTGTTCCGCACCGGCGACCGCGAAGTCATGATCCTGATGGCGGATACCACACCCGAGGCGATGACCGCCATCGCCGGGCGAGTGATCGAAGCGACCGGAGACCAGGCCGGATTCGGGCGGCCAGTGCAGATCGAAGCCGCGTTCGCGCTGTTCCCCGCGCATGCCGGAACCGCCGCCGACCTGCCGCGCGCGGTCCGCGCCCGCCGCGCGGCGATGCTCCCCGCGGATCGACTTGTGTCGATGCCGGCGCCCGCGATGGCACCCCGTCTCGCCTGCTGAGTCCCCGGACAAACGCCGACGCCGTTGTGCCCCTTGGACCGGGCGCCGACAGACGCCGTCCGGTCGGCGTAGAATGGAGTCGTCCTTCCGGGAGGATCAGATGACGACGCCAGTCACGACCATCGTCGCTATTTCGAGGCAGATGGGGGCGGGTGGTGCGTACGTCGGCCAGGGGATTGCCCGGCGCCTCAACGTGCGCTATGTCGACCGCGAAATCCTCGAGGAAGCGGCCAAGGTGTTGGGCCGCGATGACCGCGAGGTCGAGAGCCTCGAGGAGCGGGTGACGAGCGTCTGGGCACGCATGGCGGGGGCGCTGTCGTGGGGAGCGCCCGAGGCGCCCTACGTGCCGCCCCCGGTGCCGACGGTGATGGAGGAGGACGTCTTCGCCGTCGAGGCCGAGATCATTCGTCAGATCGCCGGCCGGGAAGATGCCGTCATCGTCGGGCGGGGAGCGGCCTGGGTGCTGCGCGAGCATCCGCGACTTCTGAGCGTGTTCCTCCACGCCCCGGAGGAGGAACGGACCGAGCGGGTGAGGCAGGCATACGGCCTGGAGGCGGGACCGGCCCGCGACCTCGTTCGGCGGTCGGATCAGCAGCGCGGCCGCTTCCTCCAGTCGCTGCACGGCGGGGAGTGGATCGAGCCCTCGCACTATCATCTCTGCCTCGATACGTCTGCGATTGGCATCGAGGAGACGATCGAGGTGCTGGCCAGCCTGGTCGAGCGCCGCCGCAGGGCTTGATCGGGACTGCGGGACTCCGATTTGCTCTTTTCAGCGCATCGTGTCACACTATGGGAGCAAAGAAAGAACGAAGAAACCTGTTGCCGACGACGCAACCTTCCGCTACGCAGATTCCTTTTTGAACCACCAAGCTGCTTCGACCTATCCCGCGCCTCGCCCCCGGCGTCGCGCTCGGCGTAATCCTGCTCTGATTTCTCCGGCTGCCGGCCGCCGGTCTCGCGCCGAGGCCGCTGCCTCGCCCGAGGGCGAGATCGCGACATCGTTCGACTCCCTGAACCTGCCGGCCCCGTTGATGATGGGTGTCGCTGAACGGGGATTCGTGTCGCCCACGCCCATCCAGGCCGATGTCATCCCGGTGGCGCGGACTGGTCGCGACTTGATTGCCTGCGCCGAGACGGGGACCGGAAAGACCGCGGCGTTCGTGCTGCCGATCCTCGAACGCCTGCTGCAGAGGCGGTCCGCGCCGCCGTCCGAGGGTTCGCCCCGCACGGCCGTGCTCATCCTGACGCCGACCCGCGAACTGGCCGTTCAGATCGACGACGACATCCAGGGCTTCGGGTATCACACCGGGCTCTCGAGCGTGGCCGTCTACGGCGGCGCACCGTCGGAGCCGCAAGAGCGCGCGCTGCGCGCCGGTGTCGACATCGTCGTCGCGACGCCGGGCCGGCTCATGGACCACATGCGATGCGGAGCCACGGACTTCACGGGCCTCGACGTGCTCGTGCTGGATGAGGCGGACCGGATGATGGACATGGGCTTCTGGCCCGACATCACCAAGATCGTGTCTGCGGTGCCAGAGGCCAGGCAGACGCTGCTGTTCTCGGCGACCATGCCGGACGAGGTGATGACCCGGGCGCGCGCCATCACGAAAGACGCCGTGATGATCGCCAACGGCGCGAAGAACGGTCCGGCACGGACCATCAGCCACACGTCGGCGCAGGTGCCGTCGGGCGAAAAGGCCACGTGGCTCGGCCGCTTCCTCCGCCAGGAGCCGGGGCCGGTGCTCGTGTTCGTCCGCACCAAGCGGGGGGCCGACAGGCTGGCCTCGCGGCTGGTGGCGGCTGGCATTCGCGTTGCGGCGCTGCACGCGGACAGAACGCAGCAGCAGCGGTCGGCGGCCGTCGAAGGGTTGAGGTCGGGTCGCTTCACGGCGCTCGTCGCCACGGATCTGGCGGCGCGGGGGCTGGACATCGAGGCCATCACGCACGTGGTCAACTACGAGGTGCCGCCAACGCGCGAGGCGTACGTGCACCGCGTGGGCCGCACCGGCCGTGCGCTGGCATCCGGAATGGCGGTCACGCTTGTGGCCCCCGAGGAACGCCGGGCGCTCGACGCGCTCGTCCGCGAACTCGACATCGAGATGAAACCGCTACTGACTCCACCACGTCTGCCGGTCGAGGAACAGATTCGAGACCGCCGTCCACGCCGGCCAGTCGTCAGTGCCGCCGGCCAGGAAGACGCGGTCCTTCCGGAGAACGTCGGCCAATAGGCGACCGGTCACGGCTGACCTGGATAGCTCGACTGATCCCCGCCGTCGCGGTGAGGAGAGACGCGGCGCCCCCTTCGCGGTATCGTAGGAGAATGGGCCGCCTGACTCACCTGCTGTTGTTCGTTCTCCTCGTGCAGGCGGCAGCCGTCGAAGCGGCCGATGCGGTCGTTCGCGGGCGTGCCACCGATGCAGCCGGGCTGCCACTTCCTGGCGTCACGATCACCATCACGCTCGTTCAGGATCCGCACGCGGCCGCTGGAGCGTCATCGCAGCGGACGGCGACGACCGACGAGCACGGTGCATTCCTGCTCCAAGCGCCTCCCGGCCGATACGTCGTGCGCGCGGAGATCCAGGGCTTCGATCCGCTCGAACAGCCACTCGCGCTCGACGGAAGGGGAGCTTCCAGCCTCGATCTCCAGCTCCACGTGGCGAGCTACAGGGAACAGGTGACCGTCAGAGGCGAAGCCTCGCAGGCCGTGCTCGGCAAACCACAACCAGACGCGCCGGTCACCGTGACGCGCGAGGTCGTGGATAGCGGCATGATGCCCAACAGCCAATACGACGATGTGCTGCCGCTGCTGCCGAACGTCGTGCGGGGCCCGGACGGCCTCATCAGCGTGGCGGGCGCCAGCGCGCCGCAAGGATCGCTGCTCGTCAACGGCCTCAACGAAACCGACCCGATCGCAGGCGTGCCCCTCATGCTGTTGCCGCTCGAGGCGGTCGAGTCGATGGATGTGTTCTCCGGGGGATATCCGGCGGACGCAGGGCGCGCGACCGGGGGCGTGACGTCAGTGCGCACCAGGGCGGGCGGCGATGAGTGGCACGCGTCCGCCAACAGCTTCTTTCCGCGCCTCCGGTTCGTCGCCGGCAGGCTGTACGGCATCGATTCGTGGGACCCGAACGTCGGCCTGCTCGGGCCGCTCGTCAAGGGCAGGGTCTTCCTCGAGCAGGCGATCAGCTACCGCTTCGATCGCAACCGGTTCGACACGCTGGCCGGCTCCCAGGACAGCATCTACTCGGCGTTCGTGTCGTGGTCGCAACTCGACGTCCAGGCCTCATCGGGACATCACTTTGTCGGCTTCGTCTCCTTCGATCCGCAGCGGACCGAGCACGCCGGTGTGACGGCGTTCACGACGGCCAACAGCGTGCCGCTCCTCGAACGGGGCGGATGGAGCGCCTCGGCCGGAGATCGCGTGGTGGTTAGCACTTCCACCGTGCTGGCCCTGACGGCGGGCGTGGTCAGGTCGCGGTTGGGGGTGAGTCCGGACGGCGCATCGCCGTACGTCGTCGGGCACGACCAGGTGCAGGGCAGCTACTTCGACCGGCAGGACCTGCGCGGCACGCGGATCCAGGTGAGCGCCTCGTGGAACTGGACCGGGTGGCAGGGGCACGAACTCCGGGCCGGCGCGGACGTGTCTCATGCCGCGCTCGATGGCACGGACGCGGCGGGCGACGTCACGATGCTCCGGAGCGACGGGCAGCTGAGCCAGCGCATCTCGTTCCTGCCGGTGCCCACGCTGTCCGGAACGGCTCGCGAGGCGGGGGCGTTCGCGCAGTTTCGATGGCAGGCGCGCGCGAACCTGACCGTCGATGCCGGCACCCGCCTGGACTGGACCACGCTCGCACGGCCCGTCGGTTCGCCGCGAATCGCCTGGACGCTGAAGTTGCCGACCGGCGACACCACGCTCAGTGGGAGTGTTGGTCTCTTCGGGGACAAGGTTCCGCTCGAAGCGTACGGCTTCCCGCTACGGCAGCCGCGAGAGGTGCTCAGCGCGCTGGACGGGTCGGACGTGGTCTACCGGAACGTCATCGACGGTCCGCTCCGCACGCCGCTCGCCACCCGGTGGGACCTGGAACTCGACCGGCGCTTCGTCGGCGGCTGGCAGGCGCGGGTGAAGTACCAGGAGCGGCGTGGTCACGACGAGTTGATCGTGAACCCGATCCGGGACACGGCGACGACCGGACGCCTGGCGTTGTCGAGTTCGGGCGCCTCGTCCTCACGGAGCCTGGAGGCGACGTTGGCGTACCGCGCGCCGGGCGCCGGGCACGAGCTCTACCTGTCGTACGTGCGATCCCGGAGCGAGGGTGATCTCAACAGCCTCGACACGATCACCGGCGCGTTCCGTCAGCCGCTCGTGCTACCCAACCAGGTCGGCCCGCTCCTGGCGGACGTGCCGCATCGTCTGTTGGCGTGGGGCCTGGTCCGCCTGCCGCTGCGCATCACGGTGGCCCCCTTCGTCGAGATCAGGAGCGGCTTCGCGTATTCGGCCATCGACGACGACTGGCTCTATGCCGGTCCGGCGAACCGCGCGCGCCTTCCGTGGTTCGGGTCACTCGACCTCTACGTCAACAAGGTCGTCACCGTCTCCAGTCGGCTCCCCGACGCGCGCCTGGGCGTGAAGTTCTACAACCTGGCCTCGATCCACACCGAGCGTGACGTGCAGCGGAACACCGCGCAGCCGGAGTTCGGCCAGACCTACAACCCGATCCCGCGCGACTTCACGCTGGTGTTCGAGCTGCTCTGGGGGCGGAAGTAGGGGGCGGCCGTGCGGCATTGGAGCGAGGACCCTTCGCCCGGGGCGCGTTCTCACGGCTGGGAGAAGTCCGGGTAGAGCCGCTTCGCGCAGTCCGGACAAATCCCGTGTGTGAACTTCAGGTCGAGGTGCGATGAGAGGTAGGCCTCGACCTGCG
The DNA here is from genome assembly GCA_036504215.1 of Vicinamibacterales bacterium. NCBI lineage: Bacteria > Pseudomonadati > Acidobacteriota > Vicinamibacteria > Vicinamibacterales > Vicinamibacterales bacterium. The sequence goes on from DASXVO010000039.1 coordinate 159,726, forward strand.
TCCACAGTTGCTCGTCGCGGACCCTCTTGCAGGACATGCAGATTGGCAGGATGTCCCCGATCGCGCACAGGAGCGTGAGGTCCTCGATGAACAGCAGCGCGCAGGACTGATCGCGGTAGACGACAGGGGAGGCCGTGACCAGGACGTGCATCGCCTGCACCTGCCCGTCGCGCTGGAACTCCATCCGATCCCGCATCCGCACCGGCTCCCGGCCCACGTAGGTGAACCGGACCGCCTTCCGCATGACGCAGTCGCTGCACGAGGTCGAGCGGCCGCACCCTTCGCCCGTCTCGGTGCTGTGGATGCAGCGCAGCACCTCGCCGTTGCGCTGACGGAGCACGAACGACGCGTCGGTGCCGATCATCTTCTTTGCCGCCGGATTCGCCGCCAGCAGACGCATGTCCTCGTCGGTGATGAACGCCGGGAACGGCAGTGCGTCGAACACCGCGTCGGCCGGAGACGGAGCGTGACAGGGAGTCGGGGTCAACGCCGTACCTCCTTGGGGATGGAAACATTCTACATCCTTCTGATATCGTGACCGGACCATGACCGACGCCATCGACCCGGGGGACGTGCGACTGTTTGCCGGCAGCTCCAATCCGCAGTTGGCCGCCGACATTGCGTTGCTGCTCGGCGTGCCGCTCGAGTCGGCCGCCGTGTCGAAGTTCAGCAACGACAATCTCTACATCCAGCTCGGCGCCAGCGTCCGGTCGCGCGAGGTGTTCATCGTCCAGTCACTGTCACCGCCGGTGAACGACCACCTGATGGAGCTGCTGATGATGCTGGACATCGCCCGCGGCGCCGGCGCAAAGGCGGTCCACGCCATCGTGCCGTATTTCTCGTTCGCCCGTTCGGACAAGAAGGACTGTCCCCGCATCTGCATCACCGCGCGGCTGGTGGCCGATCTGCTCCAGACGGCCGGCGCCACGCACGTGATGACGATGATGCTGCACTCGCCCCAGGTGCACGGTTTCTTCGGCGTGCCCACCGACCCGCTCTCGAGCCGGCACGTGTTCGTCAAGTACTTCGCTGCCTGCGACCTCGCCGGCACGATTGTCGTCGCGCCCGATCTCGGGCACGCGAAGTCCGCCGCCCGGTTCGCCCGTGACCTCCATCTGCCGGTGGCCGCGGGCAACAAGGAGCGGGTCTCCGACACGAAGGTCCGGATCACAGGGCTGGTCGGTCCGCAGTTGTCCAACTACCGCTCAGCGTTGATCTACGACGACGAGATCGCGACGGGCGGGTCGGTACTCGAACTCTGTGAACGGCTGGTCGACGAAGGGATCAAGGAAGTTCGCGTCGCGTGTACGCACGGGGTGTTCGTGAGAAACGCCCTGGAGCGGATCGCCGCAGTCCCGGTCGTCCAGGAAATCGTGACGACCGACACCGTGTACATACCGGAGCAGACGCGCCACCGGAAACTCCACATCCTGTCGGCCGCACCGATCTTCGCCGACGCGATCCGGGCGAACCATCTCCGGCAGTCGATTGGACACCTGGTCGTGTGCGGGGACGAAGAGGATAGGTAGCAAGGGAGCAGGGGAGCAGGGCGCCGAGCGGTGGCTCGCCGGCCGTCGCCCACGGTATACTGCGTCACCCGCGCGTCCGCCCACGGCTCGACCGGCAGCATCTCACGTCAAGAGAGGCCTTATCGTGACCGACATCTTTCAGCATCTGCTCGTCCTCGGACGGCCTGCCTGTGGAAAATCCGAGTTCATCGACTTCCTGAAGCACGCGTCTGCCGACGTGCTCCGCGGCCGGCTGCACATCGGCCGGTTCGAGGAGGTGGACGACTTCCCCTGGATCTGGGACAAGTTCATGGACGATGCGATCTGGGAGAAGGCGGGCTACGACCGGTTGTACACGCAGGAGTACATGCCCGGCAACCCCGGCATGGCGCCGAAAGGTGCGAAGCTGTTCGATTGGTGCATGCACAAGTTCAACGACGTGATTGCCCGCCAGTATCTCGGCCGGCCCGAGTTCTACGACCAGTCCACGTTGCTCATCGAATTCTCGCGCGGCGGTCCGAACGGGTTCGGACGCGCCCTCGGCATGCTCGATCGCTCCATCCTCGAACGCGCGGCGATTCTCTACATTCAGGTCTCGCGTGAGGAATCGTGGCGGCGGAATGTCGCGCGCTACCAGGAGAAGCTGAAACACTCGATCCTGGCGCACATGGTTCCTCGCGAGACCTACGACTATTTCTACGACAACAACGACTGGGAGACGCTCACCGCCGGCCGGCCGGCTGGACGCCTCGACGTGCGGGGCGCGAGCGTGCCGTTCGTGTCGATGAACAACGAGCCCGAGTCCACCGACCCGGCGGTGCTCGAGGAGCGCTACGGGGCCGCGCTCGGCTCGCTGTGGGGGCTCTGGAGCGCGCAGCGATGAGCGGCCAGAACCGCACGCCACCGACCGTGTTCGAGCATTTGTTCGTGCTGGGGCGTCCGGCCGGTGGCAAGAGTGAGTTCATCGACTTCATGAAGAAGCTTTCGCCCGACGCCCGCGCGGCCGGATTCGGGATCGGCCGCTTCGAGGAGGTGGACGACTTTCCCTGGCTGTGGGCGGCCTGCGTGGAGGACGACGCCCGCGAAACCCGCGGAGAGCCGCGGCTCGTGTCCGAACGCACGCCCGAGGGCTACAACATCACGCGGCCAAAGTTCCGCCGCTCCCTCGTCGAGCACTTCAACGAGGCGATCGCCAGCCGGTACCTCTCCAAGCCGGCGTTCTACGCGGATGGCGGGACGCTGTTGATCGAGTTCGCGCGCGGACGAGACGACGGGTTTCGCGACAGCCTCGAACGATTCCGCCCCGAGATCCTCGCGCGTGCGGCCATCCTCTACATCAAGGTGTCGTTCGAGGAGTCGTTCCGGCGGAACTCGTCGCGGTACAAGGAAGGGCAGGAGGAGTCGATCCTCTTCCACAAGGTGCCCGACCGCGACATGCTGGGGTTCTTTCGAGAGAACGACTGGGACGAGATGACCGAGGGTGCGCCCGACGGGTGGCTGTCGCTCGCCGGCGTTCGCGTGCCGTTCGTCTCGATGAACAACGAGCCCGAGTCAACCGACCCGGCGGTGCTGGCTGCGCGCTACGGCGACGCGCTTGGGCGGCTGATGGCGCTGCGGCAGTCTCGGTGAGCGGCTCGCGGGCGCTCAGTGGCTCGAGCGTCCCTTCGGCACCACGTTCCAGAGGCGCACCATCAGGAGCGCGCCGACGAGGGCGAACGGAATCGGCGCCCAGTGCCACGCTTCCCATCCCCACGTCGTGGTGACGTAGCCGACTCCCACGCCCACGAACGCCCCGGCCAGATACTGCATGCCGTCGAACAACCCGGCGGCCGAGGCGGCCGCTTTCCGGCCGCCGAAGTCCATCGACGCGGCCCCGCCGATCATGCCGTGCGCGCCATTCACGCAGAAGGAAAGCGCCACCAGGCAGCACGCCGCCGCGATGGGGCCGAAGTGCAGCAGGTCCGAGACGCCGAACAGCGCCAGGATCACCGCCATGCCGATGAACCCGAAGGCGATCACCGGCGCACGGCGCCCGCCGAACGTCCGGTCCGACGCGATGCCGAACACGAAGCCGCCGGCGATTCCCGCCAGCGCGATGCCCCACGTCGCGATGATGTAGGGGGCGTACGTGGCGAACAGCGCCTTGTCGGCGCCGTAGTAGTCCACGAAGTACTTCGGCCACCAGGCGTCCACGACGCTGCGCCGGACGAAGCCGATCATCATCGACCCGGCCGCGATCGTCCACATCGCCGGCGACGCGAACACCCTGCGGACGATCTCGCGGATCGACGGAGCCGCATCGGTCACATCCAGATCATCTCCGGTGTCGAATTCGCCGAGGCCGGCATCCTTCGGCGAGTTCTCCATCCACCTGAGGTTGATGAGCAGGAAGAGCACCACGAACGCGCCAGGAATCCAGAACGCGTATTGCCACGGGAAGAAGAGGAAGATCAGCGGCACGCCCTGGAACGCGAGGAGCAGGCCGAACCGGATGAGCACGCCGAAGACGCCCGCGAAGGTGCCGCGCTCGCGGACGTGGAACCACTGCGCGTTGACCTTGACGATCGACAGCGCCCCGAAGGACTGGAAATACCCGTTGATGCCCCAGACGATCGCCATGAGCGCGAGCAGCATGCTGCCCGACAGTCCGTAGTTCAGGACCGCCGGTGTGACCACGTGGCGTCCCAGGCCGGTTCCCACCCAGACCGCCGGCGACACGATGGCCATGCTGGCCAGGCCGAACAGGAGGTTCATGATCGCGACGCCAGCGGCACCGAACAGAAACGCGCGCTTGCCCCCGACGCGATCGGCGAGGGGCCCGTTCAGGACCACGGCCAGGCCGTAGACGAGTGGCATCATCGTCTCGAACACGCCCAGTTCGGTGTTCCTCCAGCCGAGCGTGTCCGCCAGGTATGGCGCGGCGGCCGTGTAGTTGTAGCGCGTCGCGTAGAAGAACGCGTACAGCATGCCGAGCGACAGCCAGTTGACGGCGCGCCGGTGCCTGAATTCCGGGCTGTGCTGTGGGCGGGCGGGTGATGTTGGGTTCATAGTGGCACGGGGTCGGAAATGGCTCGACAGACTTTACTCGTTCCCGATATCTTCGACAAGCGACGCCACATGCTCACCGTCGAACTGCACCGCCACTTCGAAGCCGGACTGGCCCCCGAGACGATCGCGCGCCTCGCCGCGAGGCACCGGGTGACCGAGGTGCGGACGCGCGCCGGCGTGCTGGTGCCAGACGTCGATCCTCAGGACCCCGAATCGATTCGGCGTTACTACCGAACCGTGGCGTCGGGACTCGGCGGCCCCGGCGGCTTCACCCGGTTCGTGGATTCGTTCGGCCTCCCGCTCTCCGTGCTGCAGTCGATCGAGGACCTCGAGGAAGCGGTCTTCGAACAACTGGTGGCCTGTGCCGCGGCGGGCAGCCTTCACACCGAGCTGCGTGGTTCACCGTTCACCTACCGCGACACCGTGAACGCCCCGCTCGACGCCATCGCCGACGCACTGGTCCGCGGCGTCGATCGCGCCTGGGCCGAGCGGCAGGTCAGTGGCACGTTCATCCTGGCCTTCAGCCGGCAGAAGGGAGAGGTTCAGGCGCCGGTGGTCGCGGCGCTGGCCGCCCGCCTTCACCGGGCGGATCGACCGGTGGGCCTCGATATCGCGGGATTTCCAGAGTTGACCTTCCCGCCCCGGCTCTTCGAGGAGGCGTTGCGCCCGGCGCGGGAAGCCGGCGTGCCTCTGACGGTCCACGCCGGTGAGCAAGGCTGCCCGCCCGAGTTCGCGGCCGCTCCGCCCGACCTGGTTCTCGAAGCCGTGGAGTGTCTTGGCGCGCGCCGGATCGGGCACGGGACGTCGCTCGCCGCCTCCGCCGACGCGAGGGCGGCGATCCGCGACCGCGGCATTGCGGTCGAGTGTTGCCCGGTGTCGAACGAGCGGATGGGATTCGTCCGAGTGGCGGATCACCCGTTGCCGTTGATGCTCCGCGAAGGACTGCTGGCCACGGTGAACACCGACGACCCGCTGATGTTCGGTCCCTTCAGCGTGGCCGGCACGCTCGACGCGATGGCCGCCACGCTGCCACTCAGCCGCACGGACCGGGTCCAGTTGGCGCAGAACGGCGTCGAGTCGGCGTTCGTCACCGAGTCGCGGCGCGATTCGCTTCGCCGGCGGCTCGCCGGCTACCGAGACCCGGGCGTCTGATCGGGACGGGTACCAGAACCGATCTTGTCGAGGAAGTATGTCAGGCGGCGTGTTCCGAGATCTTGCCAGGTCACCGTCCGCCGTGCGTTGACGAGGTCGAACCGGTATTCCACGAACAGCAAGAAGTTGGCGACGACAATCAGGCACGTGACGGCCGCAGCCAGCCAGGCTTTCCCCCGACGCCATCGGGCGGTTCCCAGGGTCGCGTCGAGAAGCACCGCAAGCCCGGTGGCGAACGCGGTCGTGCATCCGATGAACGCCCGGCCTCCGAACGCGTCCCCCTGATGCCAGTCGTACCAGGCGCCGAGGATGTAGACCTGGGTCGTGACGGCGAGGAGACAGAGCGCCGCCGCTCTCCTGTCTCGACGCCATAGCAGGGCCAGGCCGATGACCCCCAACAGGAACACGGGGTGCCACGTGAACAATCCGCGATGCGCCGACACGAGCACCGCCGTCAGATGCGGCGCCGTCCACGTGAACGGCGAACCGCCCGCCGCGCCTATGTACAGCTGAGCAGGTGTCCACATGCCATAGATGTAGTGGGACACCCAAACCTGTGGGCTGAAGATGACGAGCGCGACGCACAGGCTGATCGCCGCCTCACCTGCGAATTGACCCAATGCGGTGAGCCTGGTCCGGCCCGGCTCCCGCGTCGTGCGGGAGAACAGCCGGCGGCCGAGCGCCGGCAGTTCGACGATGAACGGCAGGGCCAGGAACACGGCTTCCTGAGTTCGCACGAGTGCGAGCAATCCCCCGATCAAGCCGTACACGATGGCGCGGCGCGGCCCCGGCCGGCCGCGCAGTTCGATCCATGCGAGGAAGAACAGGCTTGTCGCGAAAGCCGAGGTGGGGTGCGCCATCGAGGCCTCGGCGGTCATGTAGTAGACGAGATTGCCGCCGCACAGCACGAGCGCAGTTGCCCACACCGCAGCCGCACGGGTCGAAAAGCGACTGGCGACGCGGAAGGTCACGAGGATGGCCACCAGGCCGTACAGGATGTTTCCGGAGATGACGACCGCCTGATGGAAATTGCTGCAGCCGTCCGATGACAGTCCGGCGCCCGCGCCGTTTGCCACGAGCACGGCGGCGTGGGCGATCAGGAAGAACGGAATCCAGAGGAGCGCGGCGCCGATCGGCCAGGGATTCGGCTGGCGACCCGTGGCCGTCCGCCACGAGGTCGCCTTGATCCCAACGACGTGCAGTTTCTGGAATTCGGCCGACAGATCGAGGCGACCGTCCAAGACGACCGCCGGCAGGTAGCTGTAGTACCCCGCCCCGTCCGAGCCCACGAGTTGACCGTCGATGCGGGGTAGCGGAATCGTGGCCAGAAATGCGAGCAGGCACACGCCGCCGAGCAGAGACAGCAGCGCATAGGGGTGTGTGGCCGGCCAGGCGAGAACGCGGGCCAACGGTCCAGCTTCAAGTGGCGGGTGGCGTTCCATCGATTCAATCTGAGGTCGTCAGTCTCCTCCGAGAGCGACGACCATCCGCCAGCCGGGACGCGGCACCTGGCGCCTGCCGACGCGGCCGCGCCGATCCGGAACGGTCCGGACCCGCATTATATGCCGGCGGCACGATTCGATGGTCCGGCCGTTGCGACCGTGGCTCAGCGCAGCATGTTCAGGACGTTGCCACCCTGGCTGTTCGCCTGGGCGCGTGCCGCCAGATCCGGCTGCGCGAGAATCTGGTCCGACGCCTGGCGCACGGCCTCGATGGCCATATCCGGGCTCACGATCGTTCCCCGCATCGGAGTTGATGCCGGCGCCTTCGGGACGTCGCGTTCTGCCGTCCGATCGACTTCCCGATCCGACTGGGCGCGAGCCGCCTCGACATGGGCACGGGCCGTGAGATCCACCCGATCTGCCGGTGGTGCGCTTGCGCCTTGTGTTCGCCTGATGCTGGAAGCCGGAGGTCTGACCTCCCGTTGGCTTTCCGCCGGGGCCTCGGTCTTCGGGGCATTTGGTCCGATGCCTGAGGTGTTCATACGGAGCTCCTTTGCGCGAAGTGATGACGAATACCCAGGACGCGGACCCGGGTGGGCGCGTCGTAGACTCACCCGGATCAGTAATCGGCAGGTGCCCGCAGGACTTGAGCAGGAATTTTTGGGGCCACGTTCTGCCAAAGAAGGTGAAGAATGGGGAACGCACGGACCAGGGGAGCGCCAGATGAGGAGACAGAGCCGGTTCGTCGCGCTGGGCATCCTGCTCTTGGGGGCCGTTTCGACGCTGACCGCGCAACAAGCGTCCAAGGTCCGTGAGCAGGCGCCTGCCTGGACGACGAAAGTCGATGCGGCGGTGCTCCGGGAGGCGCAGTCGACGGCCGGGACCGACTTCATCATCCTGCTGAACGAGCAGGCCGATCTCTCGAGCGCGTCGGTGCTGCCGACCCGTCAGGCGAAAGGCGAGTTCGTCGTGCGCGAGCTGCAGGCTGCGGCCGCCAGGACCCAGCCGGCCCTGCTCGCGAAGCTCCGCGCGCTGGGCGTCACGTTCACGCCGTACTGGATCGCCAACCTGGTCGTGGCGCACGGCGACGTGAAAGCCGTCGAGGCGGTTGCGGGTCGCGCGGATGTGGCACACCTGTTTGCCAACGCGAGGCTCGTGGCGTCACCACTGCCGGTCGGGCCGGCGTCGAAGGCCGAGGCAGCCACGCAGGCTATCGAGTGGAACATCTCGAAGATCGGGGCGCCGCAAGCCTGGGCCGAGGGGTATCGCGGCCAGGGCGTCGTGATTGGCGGCCAGGACACCGGGTACAAGTGGGACCACCCGGCCATCATCAACCAGTATCTGGGCTGGAACGGGACCGCCGCGGATCACAACTATCACTGGCACGATGCAACGGTCGATGGCCTCCGCGCGCCGGCCGATGATCTGGGCCATGGCACGCACACGATGGGCATCGCGCTCGGCAATGACCTTTCGCCGAGCGATCCCGGCTGGCCGGCGGCGGCGGGGAACGCCGTGGGCGTCGCCCCGGGCGCCCGGTGGATCGGCTGCCGCAACATGAAGAACGGCGTCGGTACGATCGCGACGTACACCGAGTGCTATCAATGGTTCATCGCGCCGACCGACCTCAACGACCAGAATCCCAATCCGACGCTGGCGCCAGACATCATCATCAACTCGTGGGCTTGCACGGTCAGCGAAGGCTGCACCGACGCGGAGGCGCTGGCGCTTCTGGCGCCCGTGCAAAGCGTGACCGCGGCGGGGATCCTGACCGTCCATGCGGCCGGGAACAAAGGGCCGAATTGCAGCAGCGTCACAGATCCAGCGACGATCTACGCGGAGTCGTTCAGCATCGGATCGACGAACTCGTCCGACACGATCGCGTCGGACAGCGGCCGCGGTCCGGTGACGCGAGACGGCAGTGGCCGGATGAAGCCGGATGTGTCTGCGCCAGGAGTGCTCGTCCGCTCGGCCTACGCCACAGGGTACCAGTTGATGAGCGGGACCAGTATGGCCACGCCGCACGTGGCGGGGGCCGCGGCGCTCATCCTGTCGGGCCGGCCGCAACTTGCGGGCAACGTGGCCGCGCTGAGATACGCGCTCACCCGCAGCGCCGTTCCTCTGACGACGACGCAGGGATGCGGCGGGGACAGCGCGTCCGCGGTGCCCAACAACGTCTACGGGTGGGGGCGCCTCGACGCTCACGCGGCCGTCCATCGCATCGTCGACACGCTGCTGCTGACCGTTGCGTCGGTCGGGCCGGCGTCCGGACCGGCCGGTGGCGGCACGACGGTGACAATCACGGGAACGGGCTTTGCGGCCGGAGACACGGTGTCGTTCGGCGGTGTCGCGGCGACGGGCGTGACCGTGATCGACGCGACGCGGATGACCATGACGACACCACCCCACGCGACCTCAATCGTCGACGTCGTGGTGATGCGCACGGATCAACAGACCGCCGTGCGGACGAGCGCGTTCACCTACGGCAGCCCGGCTTTCACGGACGATCCGCTGGCGGCCGGGGCAGTCGCGGTGAGGGCCGTGCACGTCCTCGAATTGCGACTCCGGATCGGCGAACTGCGAAGTCGCTACGGCCTGTCGCCCATTGCCTGGACCGACACCCTGGTGTCTCGAGCGACCGTGGTGAAGGCGCAGCACATCACCGAACTGCGCGCCGCCCTGGCCGAGGCCTACGGGGCCGCCACGCGGTTCGCGCCGGTCTACACGGACTCGACGCTGACGCCAGCGCAGACCAGAGTCGCAGCGACCCACATCACGGAGATTCGCAACGCCATCCTCTCGCTCTGGTAGGGTAGGGGCCCGTCAATTCCATTGGTACCCTGTGAGGATCATCAAGGCGCCCGGTCGAGCACACGCAGAAAGCGAGCGAGTGGCCCCGGTGTTGCTGACGACACGAAGGCCGCACGGAGCGAGGGCAGCAGGGTTGAATCACGGGTGAAGGGCCCGGACAGGGCGGAGCAGCTATACTGTGGCGTCACTGGAGTCTCATCCACGGAGGCATTCGCCATGTTCAGACGTCTGTCGTTTGCGCTTCTCGTCCTCGTCCTCGCCACTTGCAGCCTGGCCGCTGCGCAGGACCTGGCGCCAATCAAGTTGCCGGCGCCGCAGACCGACGGTGGCAAGCCCCTGATGCAGGTGCTCAAGGCGCGACAATCATCCCGCGAGTTCGGTCCCGAAAAGGTCTCGATGCAGGTGCTCTCGAACCTGCTGTGGGCTGCGTGGGGCGTCAGCCGTCCCGACGGCCGTCGCACGGCCCCGTCAGCGAGCAACAAGCAGGAAATCGACGTCTACGTGGCGTTGCCCGATGGCGCGTACATCTACGACGCGAAGGCTCACGCCCTGAATCCGGTGGTGCCGGGCGACCTGCGCGGAGCGACGGGGACCCAGCCGTTCCCGGGAACCGCGGCGTTGAACCTGGTCTACGTGGCCGACACGTCGAAGGTGGCGCGGCCGGCGACCGATCCGCAACAGGCCATGAACATCGGTGCCGATGCCGGGTACATCTCGGAGAACGCCTACCTCTTCTGCGCGTCGGAAGGCCTGGCGACGGTGGTGCGGGCGTCGGTGGACAAGGCCTCGCTGGCCAAGGCGCTGAGACTGCGCGACACGCAGGTCATCGTGCTGGCACAGTCGGTCGGGTATCCGAAGAAGTAGAAGGGACTACACGGCTGGCGGTTCGTCGGCACCCGCGCCGACGCCTGCGCCGATGCCTGCACCCACTCCAGGCCCGACACCGACGTCAGGCTGCTCGGTGACGAGTGTCGGCCTCACACCGCTCAACGACCTCCTCGGCGGTGCGTACAAAGGCGAGTCCGGAGGCCTGTATCCCGGGCGCACGAACTCGCATCCGGGCCACTCGACGGGCCTCGCCCTCGCTCGGGCGATCGGGCCGCGCGATGTCAACGGCACGCCGGACGCCGGCGGGAAGTACGCCCTGGTGTCGATCGGCATGTCGAATACGACGATGGAGTTTTCGGCCTTCAAGGCGCTGGCGGACCGCGAGCCGGGCAGAGACTCGCATCTCGTGATCGTGGATGGCGCGCAAGGCGGTCAGACGGCGTCCCTGTGGATCAATCCCTCGTGTCCATGCTGGGGAGTGCTCGACAGCCGGATCCAGGCAGCCGGCGTCAGCGCCAGCCAGGTCGCCATCGTCTGGCTCAAGGAAGCCGACGCCGGACCGTCTTCGGGCTGGCCCGCATATGCGCAGCAGCTCAAGAACGAGATCGAGACGATGCTGCAGATGTTGAAGCAACGGTTCCCAAACCTGCGGATCGCCTATCTCTCGAGCCGAATCTACGCCGGGTACGCGACGACCGCCTTGAATCCCGAACCGTACGCGTTCGAGAGTGCGTTCTCGGTCCGGGGCGTGATCCAGGATCAACTGTCGGGTATGGCAGCGCTCGACGTCGCCAGCGGCCGGGCGCCGTGGGTCGCGTGGGGGCCGTACCTGTGGGCGGATGGCATCAGGCCCAGGAGCGACGGCCTGACGTGGGCGTGTTCGGATCTGAGCAGCTCCGACGGAACTCATCCGAGCGCCACTGGCCAGCAGAAGGTCGCCGCCCTCCTTCTCGACTTCATGCGCACCGACGCGACGGCGCGCGAGTGGTTCCTGCAGTAGGCCGGTCCCGAGTCCGGGAGTCTGGATGCTCCAATACGTTTTCCTCGGCGGTGGCTTCGCCTTCGCGGCAGTGGTCCAGCCCGGTCCGCTCCAGGCGTTCTTGCTTTCGCGTGCGGCCGCTGCCGGCTGGCGGCGAACGCTGCCTGCCGCTTTCTCGCCCGTGCTCAGCGATGGCCCCATTGCGGTGCTCGTTCTGCTCGTCCTCGGCCGGCTTCCCGTGGCGGGTCAGCAGGTTTTGCGGACGGCCGGTGGTCTGCTCCTGCTCTACCTCGCGTGGGCGGCGTTTCGACAATTGCGCGACACCTCGGGCACTCGTGAATCCGGCCGCGTTTCGGCGCCGCGCACGCTGCTGCAGGCGGCGACGGTCAACCTGCTGAACCCCAGCCCGTACCTCGGCTGGGCGCTCGTGATGGGGCCGGCGTTCGTCAGCGCGTGGCGCCAGAGCGCCGGGCACGCGGCGGCCCTCGTCGTGTCGTTCTACGCCGTCATGGTGGCCGGCCTCGCGGGCTTCATCGTGCTGGCCGGATCGGCCCGCCTGCTGCCTCCACGGGGACAGCGCGCACTCGTCTTCATTTCCGCGGTCATCCTCGCCGCGCTCGGCGTCTATCAGTTCATCGCCGGCGTCTACCTGTGACCCATTGTTCTCGATCACCTACTTCCCGTTGCCACCCTTGTCGAATTTGACCGACCAGGCGGCCAGGGTCTTGTCGGACGGCATGAGCCCGCGGACCTCAACCGAGGCGCCCGCCGTAATGGTGGAGCAGATACCGCCTGAATAGGTGGTCATCGGGCCCGTGGTGACGTTCGTACCCTTCACAGTGAAGGTCACGGCCGGGCAGGCCCCGCTGACCGCGGCGACGGCACCCTCGACTTCGACCGACGAATCGGAGAGGTCGCGCACGTCGGCGAGGATGGTGGCGGTGCTGCCGCTCACCGAGAGGGTGACCTGCACGTGCTGCTGATCGGCGACGCCGGCCAGCATCGCGCTGGCGTTCACGCCCGTCGCGGTGAAATGAAGGCGGACATCGCCGGGCGGTACGTTGTTGAGCTGGAAATGAGCGCCCACTTTGGGCCGCCACGAACCGAGTGACCTCGCCCCGTGGCCTCTCCCTGTGCAAGGCAGCCACCCTCACGGTGTTATGCTTCCGAGGTTTGTGACCGGGCCCCTCTTGGGTCCGGCCGCGCACCCTCCTCGAGAGGCCGTCATGTTCAAACCGATTCTCAGTTCGTGTGTCGTTCTCACCCTGGTCATGACCGTGGCCGGATGTGCGCAGAAGCCGGAGGCTCCCGTGTCCCAGGTCAACCCGCTGCTGACGGAATGGACCACGCCGTTTGGCGCGCCGCCATTCAACGAGATCAAGCCGGAGCACTTCCTCCCTGCGTTCAAGGTGGCCATCGACGAGCAGCGCAAGGAGGTCGAACGCATCGCAGCGAATGCGGAGCCGCCGACCTTCGCCAACACGCTCGAGGCGCTGGAGAACTCTGGGGTGCTGCTTGGGAAGGTCCGAGCGGTGTTTCAGAACCTCTCCTCGTCGGAGACCAGCGAGGCGCTTCAGGCGGTCAACCGCGAGGTCGCGCCCATGCTGTCGGCCACTGCCGACGACATCCGGATGAACCCGCGGCTGTTCGCGCGCGTCAAGGCGGTGTGGGAACAGCGCGAGCGCCTGGGCCTCAGCGGGCCCCAGCGCAAGCTGCTCGACGACACCTACAAGGAGTTCGTGAGGAACGGCGCCAACCTCGACGCCGCGGGGCAGGCGCGCCTGCGCGCGATCAACACCGAGTTGTCCTCGCTCGGCGTGGCGTTCGACGAGCACCACTTGTACGACACCAATGCCTACCAGCTCGTGATCGAGCGGCGTGAGGACCTCGCGGGCCTGACGCCCGACATCATCGCGGCTGCGGCGGAGGCGGCGAAGGCCGCGAAGCTCCCGGGCAAGTGGGTGTTCGGCCTCCAGTCACCGAGCATCTGGCCGTTCCTCTCGTACGCCGACAACCGGGAACTGCGGCGGCAGATCCTCGCGGCCTACACGAGCCGGTGCGACCACGGCGATCAGTGGGACAACAAGAAGAACGCGGCGCGCCAGGCCGCGTTGCGCCTGGAGCGATCGAAGTTGCTCGGGTACAAGACGTTCGCCGACTTCGTCCTCGAGGAGGAAATGGCGAAGACGCCGGCGGCCGTCTACGACCTGTTGAATCGAGTGTGGGTGCCGGCGCGCGAGATGGCGATCAGGGAAGCAGCGGCCCTCCGGGAGATCGGTGCGAAGGCGCATCCCGGATTCACGCTCGAGGCATCGGACTGGCGCTACTACACGGAGAAGATCCGAAAGAGCCGCTTCGACCTGGACGAGGAGTCGCTGCGGCCGTACTTCTCGCTCGATCGCGTGCGCGACGGTGCGTTCGCGGTCGCCACCAAGCTGTACGGCATCACATTCACCCGCCGGACCGATCTCCCGATCTACCACCCGGACGTGGCGACCTTCGAGGTGAAGGACCGCGACGGCTCGCACCTGGGCGTGCTCTACACCGACTTCCATCCGAGGCCGGGCAAGAACTCGGGGGCCTGGAGCGACAGGTTCCGACCACAGTGGGTCATGGGCGGCCGCGACATCCGTCCCATCGCCACGATGGTCTGCAACTTCCCCCGCCCGGTCGGCGCCGCGCCCTCGCAGATCGGCCTCGAGGACGTCCGGACGCTGTTTCACGAATTCGGCCACGCCCTGCACACGCTGCTCAGTCGCGTGCGCTACCGCAGCCTGAACGGCGTGCCGACGGACTTCGTCGAGCTGCCTTCGCAGATCATGGAGAACTGGGCACTCGAACCCGACGTGCTGAAGCTCTACGCGACGCACTTCAAGACCGGCCAGCCGATTCCCGCCGACCTGGTTGCGAAGATCAAGAAGTCCGCGACGTTCAACCAGGGTTTCACCACGGTCGAGTACCTGGCAGCGTGCCTGCTCGACATGGACTGGCACACGCTGACGATGGCGGGGGAGCAGGACACGGCGGCGTTCGACAAGGCGTCGATGGAGAAGATCCGCCTGCTGCCCGAGATCGTCGTCCGCTACCGCAGTCCGTACTTCAGCCACGTCTTCGGCGAGGGCGGAGGCTACGCGGCCGGCTACTACAGCTACATCTGGAGCGAGGTGCTCGACAAGGACGCGTTCGAGGCGTTCAAGGAGAAGGGGCTGTTCGACGAGGCGACGGCCAGGGCGTTTCGCGTGCTGCTCGAGAAGGGCGGGTCCGAAGAGGCGATGGTGCTCTACAAGGCGTTTCGAGGGAAGGAGCCCAGCGTCGAGCCGCTGCTCAAAGCCCGCGGGTTGAAGTAGGCGACTCAGGCGAAAGAGGGGCGGTAGGGCCGCCAGGCGGCGGACGACGCCGTCGGCCGCCCCGATCCTCCCGCTATGCTCGAAGGTTGTCGGCCTGCCAGTTCTTGACGAGTTTCTTGATGACCTTTCGGTCTGTCAGACTCTGGTCGAGCACCTGGCGGGCCAGCGCGGGCAGTTCCTCGTCGCTCGCGAATCGCAAGGCCACCAACTGGTCCACGGTGAATCGGTCGATGGCAGGAGTCACCTCGGGCGGCAGCAGTCGGGCGAGGCGAAGCCGCATTTCGAGCCGGATCACGCGGTCCTGCACGGTCAGCGGGAACTGGCGGACGTAGACGAACAGCAGGAGCAGCGCGACGGCCAGCAGCAACTGCATGATCGTGTCGATACCCGAGGGCCTGACGACCCGGTACAGGCTCCAGAGCAGATTGATCACAAGAAGCCCGAACGCGACACCGTGGAATCCCGGTACGAAGCGGGCATGGTTCTCGAAGGTCTGTGGGCGATCGGCCATGACATCCTCCTGGCTTGCTATCCTCTCCACCGAGCGACGCCCCCTATGATACCGTTCCTTCGAACCACTCCGCTGACACTTCGTTGAAGCGCAATTCCAACCGTCTCCGTCAGCGCGACTCGCGGACCGACGTCGGTGTCGGCTGGAGATGAAGCCGCGCCGGCTCGGGGACCTGAAACAGTTATTCCAGTCGGGTCGTAGACACTTACAAAAGGTCGTCATCAGCCCTGCGAATTCAGCCCCGGCACACCCGAGGGTCGCGTGTGCCCGTGCTCGTCATCGAACGGCCCACGAGATTGAGGGGAAGAAATGAGACAGCTGCTTCGAATCCTGATCGTCATACTGGCCGTCGGGGTTACGGCTGGCGCCTCGGTCGCGTACGCGCAGGACGCCGCGATCCTCGACGCGCCGTTCGCCTTCAGGGTGGGCTCCGTCGTGCACCAGCCGGGCAAGTACGAACTGCGCCCGAACGGTGACCAGATGGGCGTCACTATTACGCCCCCCAAAGGCGCCGCGACGATGGCCCTGGTGGTGACGCGGCTGGCGGAGCCCGAGCCGCCCCTCCCGGACGGGAAGGTGGTGTTCGACAAGGTCGGCGAGTTGTACTTCCTGTCCGAGGTCTGGATTCCGGGCATGGACGGGTTCCTGCTGCACTCCGCGAAGGAGAAGCACAGCCACGTCAAGGTGAAGCTGACCAAGAAGGGCTGACCCTCTCTCCCCGCGCGGTTTCGCCCCGGCCGGCGTCCGGACGGTGACGTCCGGAGCGCAGGCCGGCATTGCGGCACGGCGATGCCGGACGCATCCTCGATGCGCCAGTGTGCGTGGGGGATCCCAGGCACACGGTCGTCGGCGGTTTCGTTCGAAACGACCGGCGACCGTGGTCTCCTCACCCGCCTGCGCCGTGACCCGCACCAACGCGTCGTCACGGCGACCGACTCAATCCCGCCACTGATCAACCGGCCGTTCGAGCTTGCGGCGTGCCGCCATTTGACGCGGCCTCGGACGCCGGTCCAACCTCCGAGCGCTTGTGCCAGGCCTCGTTGGGAGGCGTCGGCCGGACAGAGGCATCGGCCGGACTTGACATCTGGGTCCGGCAGCGCCAGAGTGTCCGCGTTCACCGTCACATTCCGGGTACGGTTCGTCACCTCGCGACTCCCTCGGAGGTCCCAGATGAATCCGCTACGCGCCCTGGCCGCTGCAGGCTCCTTCGCGCTACTCCTCGTTGTCGTGTCGGCTTCCGATGGATGGGCCCAGAACGCCCAGATCATCGGGAGCGTCAAGGACCAGTCCGGAGGGATCGTCCCCGGCGCCACCGTTACCGCGAAGAACCAGGAGTCCGGGCTCACGCGGGTCAATGTCAGCAATGAGAAGGGCGAGTTCCGCCTGCCCGCCCTGCCGCCGGGGATCTACAGCCTGACCGTGGAGCTGTCGGGGTTCAACACCGAGAGCCGGCCCGACATCCTGCTGACGATCGAGCAGACGGCCGTGGTCGTCTTCACGCTCAAGCCGGCGACCGTGGCCGAGACCGTGACCGTGACCGGCGAGGCGCCGATCATCGACACGAGCCGTTCCGACGTGGCCACGGCGGTGTCCAACAAGCAAATCCAGGACCTGCCGGTCGCCTCACGCCGGTGGATCGACCTCGCGATGCTCGTTCCCGGAACGTCGCAGGACAACATCCGGGGATTCTTCTACCGCGGGAACGCGAATATCGGCGGCGGTACCCGCGAGTACTCGAACATGTCGATGGTGGACGGCGTCAACAACACCTGGGCGGAGATGGGCGAGCCGCGCCAGAACTTTGCGATGGACTCCATTCGCGAGTTCAAGGTCTCGACGTCGAACTACAAGGCCGAGTACGGGCTGGCCACCGGCGGCGTCATGACGGTCGTCTCGAAGTCCGGGACCAACACCCTGCACGGATCGGGGCTCCTGTTCCTGCGCGATGCGTCACTGACCGCGATCGAGTATTTCCAGGAACTGCAGAACAAGCCGAAACCCGACTACCGGCGCTATCAGTACGGGGCCACGATCGGCGGCCCGATCGTCAAGGACAAGACCCATTTCTTCTTTGCGGTCGAGGCGACCAAGGAGAAGCAGTTCTTCACGGTGTTCGCCGGCGGGCTCTGGCCGCAGTACGAAGGGACCTACCCGAGCGACCAGAACCGGTGGACGTACACGGCCAAGGTCGATCATCAACTGAATTTGAGCCAGTCCATCTTCGTGCGGGTGGCGCAGGAGAACGAGTATCGACCGATCATCACGAGCGGCGGGCGCACCCACCCGACCGCCTCGTTCGATTTCGCCGTGCCCCGCCAATCTGCGGTCGTTGGCCATACCTGGGTCATCAACGACCGGATGCTGAACGACGCCCGCTTCCAGTATGCCTACAGCAAGTACGAGGTGTCGGCGCCGTACAGCCACGGGTCGCTCCAGCCGGGTGACTTCGGGACGAACCGGACGGGGCTGTGCTCGACGGTCTACAGCTACCCATCGATCATCGTGGGTGGCTGCGGCAACAGCCAGATGGGGCCGGAGCGCCGATGGGAGATCAAGGACGACTTCTCGATCCTGAAGACGGGCTGGGGCGGAACGCACCAGTGGAAGCTCGGGTTCGACATCAGCTACATCCCGTTCGAGGCCGACAACCTGGGCGTTCCCCTCGGCCAGTACAACTTCCCGAAGGACAAGCCCTACGATCCGAACGACAAGACCACGTGGCCCATCCAGTACACGGAGAGCCTGCCCCGATACGCAAACGTGCCCACCAAGCACTTCGCGCTCTACGTGCAGGACGACTGGGAGGCCCGCGCAGGTCTGACGCTCAACCTCGGGATCCGCTACGACCGGCAGATCGGCTCGTTCAACGAGAACCTGCCGCACCTGCAGGACCTGGTCGCCCAGCGGATTCCCGGGGCCGGATACCCGGCCGGGACCGACTGGTTCAACACCTGGTACAAGGACTCGCAGAATCGAGGCGACGCGAACAACTTCGGCCCGCGGATTGGGTTCGCCTGGGACCCGACATCGAAGGGACGGCTCAACGTCCACGCGGGGTACGGGGTCTTCTACGACAACGTTCGGACCCTGATGAACATGGACGAGATCTGGTGGCCGCAAACCCAGCAGATCGTCATCAGCAATCCGACGTTCGGCAACCCGTTCGGTGGCAAGCCGCGGTCGTCCTACCTCCAGACGCCGAACATGTGGGTGATGGATCCGGGCTTCAAGAACGCGTACGCGCACCAGGTCAATTCGGGCTTCACGTACCTGCTGACACGCAACATGGCACTGAGCGCCGACATGCTGCTGACCTACCGCAAAGGAGACCTGGTCGATCCCACACGCCCGGATCTCAACCTGCCCGACCCGGTCACCAAGGTGCGTCCGTATCCGCAGTTCGCCCGGGTCTCCCAGTTGAGATCGGGACAGGACAATGAGTACAAGGCCCTGCTGCTGAAGCTCGATAAGCGGCTGAGCCGGCGGTATCAGTACATGGTGTCGTACACCCTCGCCAAGGCGACGGACATCATGCCGCGCAACACGCAGGGCGACTACTACGGGTTCCAGGAGATCACCAGCGCCTCGGCGGCCGATCGTCGCCACCGCCTCGTGGTGAGCGGTATCGTGCAACTGCCGTACGGCGTCCAGGCGTCCGCGATTGCCGACTTCCGCTCGAAGCTGCCGTTCAACCCGGCCTCGTCGCTCGACATCAACAAGGACGGCTACTCGGGCGACAACCCGCCCGGCGTCGCGTTCCGCAGCGGCTGCGGTTCGCTCGACCTCAACGCGATCAACACGTTCCGGGCCTCGCGGAGCCTGGCGCCGGTCTCCGATGGAGACATCGCCTGCCCGAGCTTCATGAACGTCGATGCGCGCGTCTCGAAGATCTTCACCTTCGGGAAGACCTCTCGAATCGAGCTGATCGCCCAGCTGTTCAACGTGTTCAACCGCGCGAACTTCGCGACACCCGCGTCCAACCCGGGCGCCGCCGATGTTCCGGGGAAGCCGCCCACGTTCGGTTCGGTGAACGCCATCCTCGCGAACATCAACGCCCCGTCGCGCCAGGCGGAGTTTGCGATCCGGTTCCAGTTCTGAGGGCGAGGGTCGGGGCCGGCTCATCGCCGGTTCGACACTCCAGGCAGGAGGTTTGTCATGACGCTGATCGACGTTCTGAGGCAGGAAGCTGAGGTCATGTACGGCACCACCGAGGCGCTGTTTCGGCGGGTTGAGCCGGGCATGCTCGCGTGGAAACCGGCCACCGGGCAGAATTGGATGACCGTCGGCCAGGTGCTGATGCACTGCACGAGTTCGTGTGGCATGTCCATGAAGGGCTTCATCACCGGAGACTGGGGATTGCCGGACGGCGTACGCTTCGAGGACATGAAGCCCGAGGACATGTTGCCTCCCGCCTCGCAATTGCCCACGGTCGAGAGCGTGAAGCAGGCGCTGCAGCTCCTCGCGCAGGATCGAGCGCTGGCCATGAAGCAGCTCGGTGCGCTCGACGAATCGAAGCTGCTCGCGGACCGTTTCCCTGCGCCCTGGGGTGGCCCGAAGGTCACGCTCTTCCAGCACCTCTACAACATGATCGGGCACCTGGGCCAGCACAAGGGGCAGTTGTTCTACTACCTGAAGCTGTCGGGCCAGAACGTGAACACGGGCGATCTATACGGAATGTGAAGCGCGGGAAGGAGAGCCGCACCGGACGGAGCGGCGGCGGGCCTGGCCGCACGTGACGGCCTCGCGGACGACTGGGCCCGTATTGCCAGGAGGTTCCTCGATGACTGCCGTGGAACGACTCCTGGAGCGTCGAGCCCGATGGGGCAGCACTCGCGCCGTGCGCTCTCCTGGCCCGAGATGATCCACCGCGTCTGCTCGTTCACGACCCACGCGCCGGTCTCCCCGAGCGCTCCCTGCTCCTGATCGCCCGCCGCCATCTGTCCGATCCCGTCCGCGATCCGACCTTGGCCTTCGGTGAACTCGAATCCTGGCGTCCACGGCAAGCGCCTTGACACGATTCGAACATTCAACCATATTGTTCGATGAGTTGAACAACGATACCCCCCTCCCGGACACTTCACGCTGGAGACGCATCAATGACCGCTGCCGAACGTCCTCGAACGAGAGCCGACTCGACACTCGGAGACTCCGACTACGTGGCCAGGCAGGAGCAGATCCGGACGAGGGCCCGGGAGATCTTCGCCCGGCACGGCTATCGGAAGACCACCATCGAAGACATCGGCAAGGCGTGCGGGCTCGGCAAGGCCGCCTTGTACCACTACTTCTCCAGCAAGGAGGAGATCTTCGCCGCGGTCGTCCGAGCCGAGGGCGATAAGGTGCTCGCGCAGATTCGCGCCGCCGTCGGCGCGGCGGGCGACCCCAGGGCCAAGCTCGTTGCGGCGCTCAGGACGAGTTTCAGGGCGGTCAGTGCCAGAGTCGGCGAGATCATCGAGAACAAGGGCGCCGCGGAACTGAGGGAGTCGCTGCCGCTCGCGGCCCGGTACCTCCAGCACCTCCTCGACGAAGAAGTCGAGATCCTTCGGAAGATTCTCGCGGAAGGCGCGCGTAGGGGCGTCTTCAAGAAGATCAGTTCGCCATCTGTCCCGCTGCTCATCATCTCCGGCCTGCGGGGCGTCGAGTCGCACCTCCTCGACTTCGAAGACCCGCCGCAGCTGGACGATGCCATTGACGCGATCCTGGAGCTCTTCCTGGAAGGACTCTGCCGATGAGATGCCACGACGCGAACCTTTCCTCCGTTCCCGTCTTCCGAACGATCGCCTGTCTCGCCTTCCTGCTTCCAGCGGCCGGCTGCACGCGGCCGGCGACTCTGCCTCCGGCGCCCGTGCCGAACGTGGTCGCGGCGCCCGTGGTTGTGGGCGATCACGTAGAACCGCAGCTTTCTGAACCGCGGTCGACGTGTTGCGAATGAATCCTTCCTGGATCGGTCTTCTCTCCTG